>JAJBVJ010000154.1 GCA_020859875.1 Rikenellaceae bacterium | reverse complement strand
CGGCCGCCATCCTGGGCAGCGACCGAAACAACTCTTTCGGCGATTGGGTCAATATCCTCGGTGAAGCGGCCGACGACGACCAGACCCGCATCTCTTTCAGCCACGACTATATTCTCAATACGGCGACCAACACCGTTATCAAACCCAACATATCCGACCTCGGGCTCAAAGACCCGCGAAGTGTAACCGACGGTTCCTTTACCATCAACCCCAACGCCAACTACGGCCCGGCAACGGGAAGCATACTTGTAGATGCATCGCTGGTGGTACCGAGCGGGTTCGACACGGATGGCAATGGATATGCCGGCGCCTTCAAAAGCGACTCTGCAGCAGACGACTGGACTGCCGGTTGGGCTAACTTCGATCCTCAGAACACGGTATACTAAACTTGTTTCCTCAATTTTTATTACCGTCGGGCGCCCTGCAATGCAGGGCGTCTTTTTTTATCAAAAGAATCCGATTACCATCCTCGAGGTTCCTCAACCGCCACTGGGCGCCATGCACGGGAATATTTCTCGGAATCGTTGGATAGCGGTTAAATCCGTACATAATCGGTGAGCCGGTAAGACAATATATTATTGTTTAGATGCAATATTTTATTGCGCCGAAAAATTTTGGATTATTTTTTGGAGATTGGAAATATATATTTAACTTTGCATCACAAAGTACTTTTTAATTTACTTTATGAACGAACGAATCGAAGATATCAGGGTCATCCGCGAGATGATGGAAAAATCAACCAAGTTCCTCTCCTTGAGCGGACTCTCGGGGGTCATTGCAGGGTCGGCAGCCATATTGGGCGCGGCGTTCGCCCATTTCTACCTGCTTCGGGATCCCTCCCTTACAGACTACACCCATACTCAGGAACTGCTTATCCTGCTTGCCGATGCGGTTGCCGTTATCCTCCTTTCGGTGATCCCCGCCGTGTGGCTGTCATGGAAAAAAGCAAAAAGCTGCGGACAGAAACTCCTCGGCAGGCAGGCTTACCGAATCCTATATAATTTAGCCGTTCCTCTGGTTGCTGGAGGATTGTTCTGCCTTATTTATCTATTCAAGGGCGATTTGCGTACTGTGATTGCCGGAACACTCCTGTTCTACGGCCTCGCCCTTGTCAATGTATCCAAATATACCTACGGGGAGATCCACTATCTGGGTCTGACGGAGATTGTCCTTGCCCTCGCAGCGGCCCTCAGCGGCCGCTACGGCCTTCTTTTCTGGACTCTTGGTTTCGGTGTTTGCCATATCGTTTACGGGCTTGCCATGTACTTTAAATACGACCGGAAAAGCAATGGATAACATTATCGCCGGGCTGGACAAGATATTCGAAAGCAGAATACGGCTGGGTATAATGTCGGTGCTCTCGGTCAACGAATCGGCCGACTTCAACACCATGAAGGAGTTGATGCAGCTGACGGACGGCAATCTTGCCAGCCATATTAAGGCGCTCGAAAAAGCCGGGTATATCCGCTCCGCAAAGACCTTCGTCGGCCGTAAACCCAATACCACGTATACGATCACCCGACTGGGACAAAAAAGTTTCCAGGCTCATATCGATGCTCTCGAAAAACTTTTGAAATAGATATTTTTTTACGAATTAACTTTGTGTCGCAAAGTATAAACCGAAAACAATGACGACCGAAACGAAGAAGAAAACCAAATTTACGCGTTCCGCCACATTCAAAGGCCTGATGATCGCGGCGCTGACCCTGGTAATGCTGATCCCCTCCTGCATGGTGCAGGAACTGATTGCCGAGCGTAAAACTACCCGCGACGAAGCGGTACGGAACATCGACGCCAAATGGAGCTATGCCCAGACCGTAAATGCACCCGTGCTGGTGGTACCCTACTCCTATACGAAACTGGATAAAGACGACAAACCATATCCGACTGTCGGTTACTTTACGGTGACACCCGAGAATGTACGGATCGAATCCGTACTACTGCCCGAGGAGAGGTATTACGGAATATATAAGACTATTCTATATAACAGCAAAATCTCCGTCGAGGGGAACTTTCCGTCCATATCGCCTCAGGAACTCCCGAAAGGCAAAATAAATTGGGAGAATGCATACATCAAATTCGGGGTTACCGACCTTCGCGGCATTTCGGACGACATAAAGTTCGAAATCGACGACAAGCAATTTACAGCACAGGCGACGGGGGAACAGGACGCTTTGTTCAAGCAGGTTTTGAAAGTTACCCCCCAGGGTATTAAATTCGACGACGGGTTCGATTTCAGTTTCGGGCTCGACCTCAAAGGAAGCGGCTCGATAAACTTCACCCCTATCGGACGCAGGACTACTGTAATGGTAAGCGGGGACTGGAAAGACCCCGGATTTATCGGGAACTACACCCCTGAATACGAAATTGACGGCGAGGGTTTCAGTGCCCGGTGGAAGATCCTCAACTACAACAGGGCGATCCCCGATACATGGACGGGAAACCTCACCAAATACGACTATGAGGTATCTTTCGGGGTCAACCTCGTGGACACCGTCGACATTTACCAGCAGAATATGCGTTCTGCAAAGTATGCACTGATGTTCATAGCCCTTACTTTCGTTATATTCTTCTTTGTGGAAGTTATCGGCAAAAAACGGATACATCCCATACAGTACGCCCTGGTAGGGATAGCCCTAATTTTATTCTACAGCCTGCTGCTTTCGATATCCGAACCGCTCGGTTTCGGATGGGCCTATCTGATTTCGAGCGCCGCAACTATCGGGCTTATAACCGTTTACGCATCGACTATGTTTAAAAACGTCAGATTGACCCTCGGCCTGGGGGTTATTCTCTCCTTCCTTTACCTGCTGCTGTATGTCATATTGCAACTCGAAGATATGGCCCTGCTGGCAGGGAGCGTCGGACTGTTCATTATACTGGGTATCATTATGTATTTCTCCCGAAAAATAAACTGGTACTCCGAAGAAAATTAGCCGGCTGCAAGATTCTATTACTATAAATAAGGCCCCGCACGGGGCCTATTTTATTATCGGCTTACAGGATCGGATTTTTACAAAAACCCGTGTGATTTTTAAGAAAATAGGGAGAAAATTCCTATTATTGTAAACCGTAATCGTACTTCTCTCGACTGTCACCGGACAAAGCCTAACCTATTAAAATTTCCAAAATGAAGAAAACTAAAGCTACGTTGTCCCGCAGGGATTTCATACGGACAGCAGGACTTGCAACGGCCGGGTTGATGGTAGCGGGCCCCGCGGCAGCCTCGGCTCTCGGAGCTCCGTCCAGGGGTGAAAAGCGGCGAAAAAAGGCAGACACCGGTTCAAAACTGAATCTTGCCGCAATCGGCATCGGAAACCGCGGCGCCGACATTATCGATGCCATGTACGAAACGGGAAGGGTAAATATCGTCGCCCTGTGCGATGTGGATCTCGACAGCCAGGAGAGTGCAAAGACCATTGCCAAATTCCCGAAAGCAAAACGGTTCAGGGACTTCA
>JAJBVJ010000014.1 GCA_020859875.1 Rikenellaceae bacterium | reverse complement strand
GGGTTAAATAAAAGTGTCGATCATCCGGTGCTGGCGGTTAAAGAATTCCGTGCGGGCAAGTTCGCCGCTGGTGGAAATCAGGGTCGAGCTGCGTATAAGGGTGTTCATCCAGGAGCGGACGTACTCGAAGGCATCGGGATCGGTGTTCCACCCGATATTAAGAATGAAAGCCTGGAGTACGCTTGCCTTTACCGAGTCGCTGTCGATAAAGCCGTAGTTACTGTCGATGCTTACCGATGAAATATAGCAATAGACGGGGGTTCCCGTATAGCTGTGGCAACCACGGGTGGCAAGGCTGTCCATAAAATTTATATATGAATGCAGTTCCTCTTTCAGTTTCTCGACCTCCTGCTCGTTTACCAGGTTGATCCTGTAAAAGTACAATATATCCCCCAGGAACGATTCGATTATCTTATTGTCCCAAACTATTATCGTGGCGTCGAACTGAGTATGGCGCCGCTCTATATCTTTTTTTATTTTGACCAGGTCGTCGGCAAGCCACACTTTCGACAGCGGGATATTCATGCCTGTTTCATTACGGAAATAGAGCCATTTGCAGAGGCAAAACCGAAGTATGTAGTCGAATTCCGTGATTATGCTGTGGGGGATCATGTTACAGCCGAGCACATGCTTGGAGTTGCGTCCGCGCACCGCCATATCGAGTATTTCGAGCGAACGTTTATGCAGTTCGTGGTCGTCGATTCCATAGCCCGAATAGTCGGGCATCTGCATATCCATCGACAGAGTCTTCCTCTTGGGGACATTGAATATAATCTCTGCCGAAAGATGAAGCTCGGAACACAATGCGGCCAATTCATGGACTTTGAACTGTACAAGGCCGTTCAGCCTGCGGTATGCACCCATCTTATCGAGGCCGAGCACCCGCCTTACGATATTGTTTTTGCTTGCGCCGGATGGATATTTCTTATCCAGCGCCTTGTGGATATTTGAAAGTATTATATCATATTCCATGTACGACAATAATTCTTGGATACTTAGATATTTTCCTGTAATTCTAATTTAAGATAAGAATCTTTTGCGAAAAGGGCAAATATTTTTGCCACTCGAATCTTAATTTTTTTCGGAAAGCGCAAGTGGTATCGGTTTCCGCAAGGCTCGAACAGGTGATTAATAAAGGGCGCCGGCAACCGCATTGCCGCTGAAGAGAGTTTTACGGCAAGCGGATCGTTCCAACTCCAGCAGTCTCTTTTTTATAGGTATTCCGCCTCCGTAGCCGACCAGTTTCCCGTCTGCTCCGATGACCCGGTGGCAAGGTATAAAGATGGATATGGGGTTGCGGTTATTTGCAAGCCCCACCGCCCTCGAGGCTTTGGGATTGCCGACCCGCCGGGCTATCTGTCCGTAGGAGCGGGTCTCTCCGTAAGGTATCCCGCAGAGGGCTTTCCATACTTTCTGCTGGAAATCGGTTCCCTCGGGTTGCAGGGGGAGATCGAAATCGAGTCTCTCCCCGGTGAGATAATGCCGAAGCTGCCCGATGGCCTCTTCGATAAGGGGTGTTGGACGGATACGGGCATGTCCGAACGGTTCCAACCGGCCGCCGAATCTCATATCGGTTATGAATCCCTCCTTTTCAGCGATGCCGATACGGCCTAAGGATGTGTCGTAAAAATAGCAGTTTTTCATATTGAAGCCGGATTGTCTATCTTTGCGTTTGGTTACAAAATTGCGGGAACAATGCTTAATATAAACTCCGCTAATCGTTCAGGCAAGCAAAATATCGTCGATCATGTTAATGGATGCCGCCCGTAAAAGGGAGTTCGTAAATGCCATTGTTCAACTGGCCGCGCTTATTCCCCACGGCCGGGTCACCAATTACGGCACCCTGGCCCGTGCGGCCGGCTATCCCGCAATGTCGAGGATGGTCGGAATGGTGCTGGCCGGCCGGTACGGCCAGGTGTCGGGCCTGCCCGCCCACCGCGTTACGGCCAGCGGCGGCCGCCTGTCCGGGGCCGGGGCCTTCGCTCCCGGCGAGATGGAGCAGATGCTGCGGGCGGAAGGTGTCGAAATCCGCCGCGGTAAAGTGGTCGATTACACCCGTTACTTCTGGGATCCGCTGAAAGAGCTCGTATTATAGAGCTGTTTTCCTTAATCTGCCCGGATAGAGCTTCAATCCCTCGGCAAGGCATCGGGCTGCCTCCAGCAGGTCGTCATTTTTGAGAACATATGCCAGCCGGGCCTGATCTCGGCCGGCATCCGGATTGGAATAAAATCCGGATGCGGGTGCGATCATAACCGTCGCCCCTTCGTGTGAAAAATCTTCCAGCATCCAGCGGGCGAATTTGTCCGCATCGTCCACAGGAAGTTTTACCGTTACGTAAAAAGCACCTTTGGGCATAGGGCAATAAACGCCTTCGATCCTGTTGAGTGCTTCAACCAGGCAGTTCCGCCTCCGGAGGTATTCCGTGTTTACCTCCTGGAAATAGCTCGGCGGAACATCGACCGCCGCCTCGGCTGCTATCTGAGCCAGAAGGGGAGGGGAGAGCCTTGCCTGCGCCATCCGCAGGGCACCGTCAAGGATTTCCCTGTTGCGGGTTACCAGACAGCCGAGCCTCACACCGCACATGCTGTAACGCTTCGATACCGAATCTACCATGACCACGTTCTGCTCGATGCCCGTGAGGTTCATGGAAGAGTAGTGTACGGCCCCGTCGTAGCAAAATTCGCGGTAGACCTCGTCGCAGATAAGGAAAAGGCCGTGCCTTTCCACGATCCGGGCGATGGCATCGAGCTCTTCCCGGTTATAGAGGTAACCGGTAGGATTGTTGGGATTGCAGAGCAGGATCGCCTTTGTGCGGGGAGTGATGGCCTCTTCGAGGCTTCTCACGGGAGGAAGAGCGAAATCGTCGTCGATACGGGAGCGCACGGGAACGATAGCAACGCCCGCTTCGGCGGCGAAGCCGTTGTAATTGGCGTAATAAGGTTCCGGTGTTATGATCTCGTCGCCGCTGTCCATACATACCGTCATAGCCATCTGCAGGGCCTCCGACCCCCCGTCGGTGACGATGATTTCTTCGAATCCGACTTCTATTCCGGTGCGGCGGTAGTATTCGGCGAGTTTCTTACGGTAGCTTTCCCTCCCCGCCGAGTGGGTGTATTCGAACACCTTTTCATGGATGTTTCTCACCGCGTCGACGGCCACCTGCGGGGTGCGAATATCGGGCTGGCCTATATTGAGGTGATAGACCTTTATTCCTCTCCGTTTGGCTCCTTCGGCAAAAGGGACAAGTTTGCGTATAGGCGACGGGGCAATATTTTGCCCCCTTTGTGATATGTGCGGCATCGATCGTCCTTTTAAGTGAACAGGTAACAAATCTAAAAAAAATATCGGGCAATTTGCTGTCCCATGCCCGTTTTTATACCTTTGTGACCCTAAAAACGGGTAGACATGCAAATGCTTCGCAGGGATAAGCTCGTTCTCACCGCCGCCGTAGTTGTAACCGTCGGAGCGGTATT
>JAJBVJ010000285.1 GCA_020859875.1 Rikenellaceae bacterium | reverse complement strand
AACACGATTCCGTCCGTCCTATAACCAAAGACGATTTCGTAGGGGCCGTGGAAGGCGAAGGAGTGCTGGAGATAATGCCGGACGGTTACGGATTCATGCGCTCGGCGGATTACAATTATCTGAACTCTCCGGACGACGTCTATGTTTCACCCTCGCAAATAAAACTCTTCGGGCTTAAACCCGGGGACACCGTACAGGGTACGATACGGCCTCCGAAGGAGGGGGAAAAATATTTCCCGCTGGTAAAGGTCAACAGGATAAACGGCCTCAGCCCCGATGCCATCCGCGACAGGGTGCAGTTCGAATATATGACCCCGCTCTTCCCGAGCGAGAAATTCAACCTCACCGGCAACGGCCACAACAACCTTTCGACCCGCGTGGTAGACCTCTTCTCCCCGATAGGAAAAGGACAGAGGGGGCTTATCGTCGCCCAGCCTAAAACGGGGAAGACCGTACTGCTCCAATCCATAGCCAACGCCATCGCCGACAACCACCCGGAAGTTTATATGATCGTACTGCTGATCGACGAACGCCCGGAGGAGGTGACCGAGATGGCCCGCAACGTAAAGGCGGAAGTCATCGCTTCGACCTTCGACGAGCAGGCTACACGCCATGTCAAAGTGGCCGAAATGGTGCTCGACAAAGCAAAGAGGATGGTTGAGTCCGGCCACGACGTGGTAATTTTTCTCGACTCCATAACCAGGCTGGCCCGGGCCTACAATACGGTACAGCCGGCCTCGGGCAAGGTTCTTTCGGGGGGTGTGGATGCAAATGCTCTGCATAAGCCCAAAAGGTTTTTCGGTGCCGCGAGAAATACCGAGGAGCGGGGATCGCTCACGATCATCGCAACGGCTCTTATCGACACCGGCTCGAAGATGGACGAGGTGATATTCGAGGAATTCAAAGGAACGGGAAACATGGAGCTTCAGCTCGACCGAAAGCTGGCCAACAAACGGGTTTATCCGGCGGTCGATGTAGTTGCTTCCGGAACCCGCCGCGAAGACCTGCTGCTAAGCAAAGAGGTACTTCAGAAGACGTGGATCCTGCGCCGCTACCTCTCGGATATGACTTCGGTAGAGGCTATGGAGGAGATAAAAAAGCATATGGAATCCACAGTGAGCAACGAAGAGCTGCTGGTAACCATGAATAAATAAGTTCCCTATGGCCGCGGGAAAAGGCGGCCTCACCCGAAACTCGATCTTTTGTGATGAAGAAGACGGTATTATTTGCACTGGGGATTTTTGTGTTCCTCGGGATAGAAAATTCTTTCGGCTGGGGCCAGAAAGGTCACGATATTGTGGCCTATGTGGCCCAGTGCAACCTGAAAAAGGGTGTCCGGAAGAAAGTCGTCAAAGCTCTGGACGGCCATACCCTGATGTATTACTCCTCGTGGATGGATAACATCCGCGCCTTCCCCGAATATGCCCACACATCGACTTGGCACTATGCCAATGTGGACGAGGGATATACTTACGAGACGATGCCGAAGGAACCGGCCGGCGATGTTTACACGGCCCTTACGGAGGTAATCGAAAAACTCCGGGACAGGAAGAACTTGCCGGACAGCCTGGAAAATCAATATTTACGTTACCTGATTCATTTGGTTGGTGATCTCCACTGTCCGATGCATGCTGGTCGTAAGAGCGATTTGGGTGGAAATCTTTTGAAGATCAAATGGTTCGGCAACGATACCAATATTCATTCGGTTTGGGACACCGCCCTTATCGAGTCGGTGCGTAAATGGAGCTATACCGAGTGGAGGGACAATATCGACATTCTACCCAAAGAGGCGAAGGCGGAGTTGGCGGCAGGCACCCCGCTGGACTGGCTGAACGAAACGGTGAATATATGTAAACAGATATACATGGAGGTGGAGGAGGGGGAGAACTATTCCTGGGACTATATGTACTTCAATTTTCCGCTGCTCGAACTGCAGCTTCAAAAGGCGGGATACCGGCTTGCCAGCCTGCTGAACGATATATATTCCTAAACCGATGAATGTGGACCCCCGGGTAAAGGCGGTTGCCGCCCTACTGCTTTTCCTGCTCTTGCCGGCTCACCTTTTTTCGCAGGATACGTTCGGTTCGAATCTGTCGGCCGCGGCGATCGAACTTACCCTTGACCAGGTTCGCTACGACCCCTCATATTACAGCATACCATATCCGGGCGGGGATGTTCCGGCAGACCGGGGCGTTTGTACAGATGTCATCATAAGAGCCTACCGGAAACTCGGTATCGACCTTCAGAAGGAGGTACACGAGGATATGAAGCCGAATTTCCGGCTTTACCCCGATCAGTGGGGAATGAAGGGCACGGACAGGAATATCGACCACAGGAGGGTTCCAAACCTGATGACCTTTTTTTCCCGCAAAGGGACGGAGTTGGCCGTTACCAATAACGGCGGCGATTACCTGCCGGGAGATATAGTGTGTTGGATGCTTCCCGGAAATCTTACCCATATAGGTATAGTGACAGACCGCGTGGGAAGGTCGGGCAATTATATGGTAGTGCATAATATCGGAGCGGGACAGGTACTGCAGGATTGTCTTTTCCAGTTCGATATAATAGGTCATTACCGTTACGGGGATTAAGATACCATACCCGGTGCGAAGCGGATTAGACGATAATGGCGTCGATCTTTTCGGGTATGAATTTTATGAGCGACATTTCGTCGCTTTCGGGCCCTTCGGGAATATATTTTTCAACCCACATATTGGACATGAGCTTTTTGATGATCGGCTCGGTGACTATTTCTCCTTTACCGGTGAGGGTGATCTGATTATCGTTGTCGGTATATAGGATTTCGCAGCGGGGGTCTTTTTGAAGGTCGACCACCTTTTGGGTGGAAGTCCTCGTAATGAACCATATCTCCTGGAGCTCCTGTTTTTCCTGGGTCGTAAGTATGGAAAGATGGAGTCCGTCCTGCTCGTTAATGGTTCCCAGAATGCAGTAGCGGCATTTGTTGATGAATTTGACCGCCTTTTTGATCTGTTTATCGGTCATTTCCGATATTTTCCCCTTATAAGTTATTTTATTTCCCATAGGTATATTTTTTAGTATTTATCCGCAATTATCTTTCCAAACGGATTTGCGGTAATTTTCCGCAAAAACGGTTGGCGGGAATGAAAGGGTTTTATATCTTTGTCTACCGATGCGGAAATAGCTCAGTCGGTAGAGCATCAGCTTCCCAAGCTGAGGGTCGCCGGTTCGAACCCGGTTTTCCGCTCATTTTGCGAGACAGCCTGAAATGGCTGTCTTTTTTCGTTCGGTGCACGGGGACTCCGTTAAATAATTAAGTATTATAAATCCGTCCGCTAAGAATATTCTGCCGGCTTGGTTTCGGATCGGGCGGGCCGGAATATGCCCGATTTTTATCGTTTATATGGAGGGATTTGGGATATTTTATTATTTTTACAAAATAAAGTACCGGCCCGGGTCGTTTGAATAATTACGGGGTATGAGTCGTCGCTGTTTATACA
>JAJBVJ010000204.1 GCA_020859875.1 Rikenellaceae bacterium | reverse complement strand
GATATGTGGAGGAGAATAAAGCGGAATTGAACATACTTCAACGAGACCGCCGGGACAGCATCGGATTCCGGTTCGGCCTCGACGCTACGCTTCTCGATTCCGCCGTAACGGCGACCCTCATCCCGGAAAACCCGATATTCGGCTACCGAAGCTGGAGTGTCAACCGGGGGAACTATTTCACCTACGATTTCGACCGCGAACTATATGCCGACATGCGTATCGACGGAGATGAAGAACACGTCCATATCGTTTCGGCACCGCTCGAGGGTTTCGACCGCGGTGCTGTCAATGTGGACATTGCCGGAATCGATATTACTACCGCACTCGAACTTATCCCCGACCCGCCCCGGCTCGGCGGACGCCTCTCGACCGACCTTCTTTTCGGTATGACCGGCGATATGTTCGCAGCACGGGGCTCCGTGGAAATAGACTCCGCAACTTGGGAGGGACGACGGATCGGCGATATCGACCTCTCGGCCGATTTCCGGTCGGACAGCACCTCGAGCGACCTGAAAAATATCCTGCTCAATGTGGACGGTTCGCAAGTGCTTACCGCCGATGGAAAGGTGGGTAAAGGCCAGACAGACCTCCGCGCCTCTCTCAACTCTTTCCCGCTCACGGCTGTCGACCCCTTCCTGCCTGAAGATATTATCCAACTGGACGGGCTGGCAAACGGGGAGATCACTCTCTCGTCCCGCGGCGCGAAGCTCGATCTGGAGGGCAGGCTCGGGATGGGCGGAGCCGGACTTACGGTTCCCGTCACCGGAACGCGCTATACCTTCCCGTCCGGGTATATAACCTTCGAGCAAAGCAGAATAAATTTCGACCGGTATGCAATTTCTTCACCTAACGGCCAGCCGCTGACCATCGACGGCACACTCGATATTTCAGACCTTTCCAATCCCGAGGCCGACCTCTCGGTGAACGCCCGAAATTTCGAGGCGGTAAATTCCCAGCGAAGCGGCGGTTCCGACCTTTACGGACGGGCACTGGCCGATCTGGATCTTACGGCCCGGGGACGACTCGATGCCCTGCAAGTCCGCGGCAATATTTCCATTCTGTCCGGCACCGACGTCACCTACACGCTTTCGGACGACGACCTCGAAATAGAAGACCGCACGCAGGATATAGTTACCTTCATCTCCTTTGCCGACACCGCTGCTGTATTTACCCTCGACTCGGCGGCCCTTCTCAGGGTATGGGGGATGGATATGCTCGTTAATGTGGACATCCGGGACAATGTACAGGCGACCATCAACCTCTCGACCGACGGGAATAACCGGGCGGAGCTTATCGGCGACGGCACCCTGACATTCACGATGAACACCCAGGGTGATTCCCGCTTTACGGGCCGCTATAACCTCACTGGAGGGACAGTGGTGTATAATCCCCCGGTAATATCGGCAAAAACCTTCACTGTCAATGACGGGAGCTACGTCGAATGGACGGGCGACATTGCCGACCCGACCTTCAATGTAACGGCGACCGAGAGCCTGCGCACGACGGTAAGCACCGACGACGGATCCTCGAGCAATGTCACCTTCAACGTTACGGTCAGCATACGCAATACCCTCGAAGACCTCGAGCTCGTTTTCGACATCTCCGCTCCCGGCGATCTTACCATCCAGAACCAGCTCCAGACCTTGTCTGCCGACCAGCGGTCACAGCAGGCGCTCGCCCTGCTTATATACAATACCTATACGGGGCCCGGAACGACCGCGAAAGTGGATGTCAACAATCCACTCAATTCCTTCATGGAGAAGCAGCTCAACCAATGGGCGCGCAACAGCCTTCCGGGAGTCGACCTCTCGTTCGGGGTCACCTCGGTGGACGACTCCGCTACGGGGGGAGGCCAACATACGGACTACTCCTACCGCGTCTCCAAATCGCTTTTCGACGACCGGGTAAAAGTTACCGTGGGGGGAAGCATCAATCCCGATGCGGGCACCGACGACAACCTCAAAGACAATTTCGTAGATGACATCGCTCTGGAATACCGCCTCTCGAACCGCGACAATATGTTTCTGAAAGCCTACCGTTATAATACTCAGGAGAGCATCCTGGAGGGCGAAGTGACCGAAACCGGTTTCGGGTTCGTAGCACGTAAAAGTCTGAACAAACTGAAAGAGCTCTTCCGGCTGCGCCGTTCCCCCGAGCAGAAGGAGCTCAAGCGCACCCGCCGCGAAACCAAACAACGGCTCAGACAATCGGAAAAGCAGTCCGGCATAGATCCGGCTAAAGAACAGCGCCAGGACGATCCGCTGGCCCTCGATAACAACGGGCGGGAAGCGTCCCCTTCCAGGGATGACCAGACCACTGGAACCTCACAAGAAGAATCCGACCGACGGTGATGAAATATTTTAACGGACATATCCCCGCAATGCTCCTGATATGGGCAGTTTTAACAGGTTGTTCAACCACCAAGCGGCTCGCAGACAGCGATGTATTATATACAGGGGTCAAAAAGATGGAGATCGAAATGCACGACGGCGACAAAGTTCCCTCGCCGGTAAAATCGGCCGTAAAAGACCCTTTGTCGGTAAAACCCAACAATCCTCTCTACAGCCCCTATGTCCGCACACCGCTTCCGATCGGGCTTTGGTTCTGGAACTATTTTTATACCGAGCGCACCACCGGCCTGCGGGCATGGATCTACCGCTCCTTCGCAAAACAACCGGTACTCGTTTCCGATGTCAAACCTGACCTGCGTATGGGCCTGGTAGAAGACCTCCTGGATAACTACGGATATTTCGGTTCCCGGGCAAGCTACGAACTGCACCCTAAAAAGAACCCGAAGAAGGCACGGCTAAGCTACCGGGTAGAAATTGCCGACCCGTGGTTTTATTCGAATGTGGAATACCCCCGGTGCCGGTGTCCCGTGACGGCCGTAATAGATTCCATGCAGGTAAGTTCCCCCCTTCGCCCGGGAGCACAATACAACATCGATTCCCTCACCCGTGAGAGGGTGCGGATCACCAATTATCTTCGTAACAGAAGCTACTACTATTTCCGTCCCGATTACCTGGAATATCTTGCCGACACCACCCGCAGCCGCTACCGGGTAGACCTTCGCATGGTAATGGCTCAGGGCATCCCGGAGGATGCGATGCGCTCTTACGATATAGGGGAAATATCGTTCGATTTTTTCAATCCCGTCTCCAAAGGACGCGATACAGTATTTATCGACGGTATGGAGGTGCGCCACGACCTGCCGCTCAAAATACGCCCGAGGGTACTGCACAGGATGATGACCGTCGAAGAGGGCGACCCGGCCGGCGTCGATGCGATAAACAAGACCCTCGATAATTTTACATCACTGGGTATCTTTCGCTATATGAATCTCATGGTAACCCCCCTGGACTCGATCCGCGGAAGTGACTGTATAGACCTACGGTTCTCCGGGGAGTTCGATAAACCGCTCAGTGCCGAATTCGAAGTGGATTTGGCCAGCAAATCCAACAGCTTCCTGGGCCCGGGAGCCGTCTTTTCCGTCCGCCATAAAAACCTGTTCCGTGGCGGAGAGCAACTATCGGTC
>JAJBVJ010000147.1 GCA_020859875.1 Rikenellaceae bacterium | reverse complement strand
GTATATTTACCATACTGACCAATATTAATGTAATGATCAAACCTGCTTTTCTCATATTACCATTGTGTCGATAAGGAAATCGATTCCGGTCGCTATCTGTTCCCAGCCCGCATCGCTTTGAATGTCGATGTCATTATACATTCGGCAGTTATCTTCAAATATTGCCAGGTACGCTATACCTGCATCTATCAAGGCAGATACAGCCAATAATTGCGCTTTGTCAATCTTAACGAACTCGGCCACCAGGTTACTAAATCGAACCCCATTTATCTCGCGCCGGGAACGAATCTCGACCACAAAATCTTTATCTGTGAACAACTCCCATCTTCTCAATCTTTTCATAGCGATATTCCCCCTAAATTCTGCTATTTCCCGCCTATAAAAGCCTTTGAGGTAATCTTTGATATTGGTAATGTCGGGCTTTTCATCCTGGGCATTGACCCAGAAGTCGTACCTTTTCATATAAGCATAAATAAGCCCGTCCAACGATTCGAAATACCTGTAGATAAGGTTTTTTGAGCACCCTGCTTTTTTTGCGACCTGGTTGATGCCAAGATTTTCGAAACCATTTTCCGCTATTAATTTTCCCACCGCATCTATAAGTTTTTCTTCCGATTGTCCCCGGTCTCTTTCATTTACCATATTCTGATTATATTTTATGATTACCGAATGCAAATATATGTAACCATTCGGTCACAACAAATTTTTTATAACTTTTTTAATATTTATTCATTGGGGTACAAGGGCATGTATCCAATGCAAATAGATATAGACTCAACGGATGGCGGCAAGGAATTCCATCGTGTCGACCCTGTCGGGGTAATCGTGCAGGGCGGGTGACTGTGCCGCCCCGAAAGGAACCGCCGGGAAGGGAAAGGTATGGGATAATTCGCCGCCCGTTACGATACATTGCAGCCGGTTTTCCTGTGCCGCTGCCCACTCGGTAACCTCGGTGGGGGAAAGGTAGCGGCTGAAGGTGATTTCGCTGACGGCAGCGGGAAAATCATCGGATTCTCTAAGGATAAAATGGGAGCCGGCGGTGTACGGCTGGCCGGATATATCCAGAACGGCCCTGCGCTGGCGAAAATTATTGAGATATTTCGGATTTATTTCGGCTTTCGGGAATGCCGATAAAGAGCGAGAAAGTTCCTCTATACGGTAGCCTTCCGGAATGAGAAGGTGGCTTACATTACGGCATCCCAGGCCGTTGTAAGTGAAAATATCCCTGGCAAGACCCTCGAGCTCTCGGGCGGTTTCTATCCCGGTGAGAACCGCCGCGGATGCCCGGTTACCGCGGTAAAGGGCCGGCAGTGTGCCATACCGGGATTTTAAATGCCGTATGGTATTGTCGCTTCCGGAGGCGATAACCGCATCGGGAAGCGCTGCCTCGTCCATTTCGGATGCCGGAAAACCCGGATATGCCCTGACGAGCTCCGCAAGGATAAACTCCATCGACACCTTGTCTTTCGAGGAATATTTGACCAGGCAGCGGTGGCCGGCAATGGCAACGCACAGAAGGTCGAAAAAACCGGCCAGCGGTATGTTTCCGGCCATTATGACAGCTACATTTCGGGGTGACCGGGCAAACGGGTATCGAGCCGCCCAACCGTGAAGTTTTGCGGGATCGAGCATCCGGGAGGATATGGCCCGGGCGGCAGAGTATATATCGCGGGGGGTAAACCATGGGTTTTCGAGGCAGGACTCGTCCGCGACCCGCCTGCCGCGGGGCGAACCTGAGAGGGAGTTGAGCGTACTTCCCAGGGAGATGAAAGCCTCTATTATATTTTTCTTTTGCGGCATCGCTTCGATTTATTCGGTATACAAATATACTAAAAGCGCGGTCAGGAAGATTGTCCCGGCGTATCGAATTACCGCGAATATTATTACCTTCGTCATTAATTTCGATCTATGAACATCCTTGCACTTATTCCCGCCCGATACTCATCCACCCGTTTCCCGGGGAAACCTCTGGCAATGATCGGCGGCAGGCCGATGATCCGGCACGTTTACGAGCGGGCGGGCCGGTTGTTTTCCGATATTTTCGTGGCCACCGACGATCTGAGGATAGCCCGGGAGGTGTCGGCCTTCGGCGGTAAATGGATAATGACCGGGGATTACCATCAGAGCGGGACGGACAGATGTGCCGAGGCATTGGATAAAGCCGAGGCAATCACGGGTAAAAAGTATGACGTGGTGGTGAATATCCAGGGAGACGAGCCCTTTATAAGCAGTTCGCATCTGGAGTCCCTCGTGGCTCTTTTCGACGACCCGCTAACGGAAATAGGGACTCTGGTGCGCCGGTTCGGGCCGGGTGAGGATTTCTTCGACCCGAATTGTGTGAAAGTGGTCTTATCCCGCGGGGGTTCGGCACTCTATTTCAGCCGCCTTCCCATACCGTATATAAGGGAAAAGGGCTCTTCTGCCGGCCAGACAGTCGTATTTTATAAACATATCGGGCTCTATGCATACCGGGCCGGGGTTCTTCGCACCATAACCGCCCTTGCGCAGGGAATGCTCGAGAGGGCCGAATCGCTCGAACAGCTTAGGTGGCTCGAGAACGGCTTTAGGATCGATACCGCCCTGGTTCACGGGGAAACACTCGCGGTAGATACTCCCGAAGATCTCGAAAGGGTCGAACACCATTATCGACAGATAGATGATAACAGCCAGTAAGTTACGTTAGCATACCGGGGACGATTTATTGCCCGAACTATTGCCGTCCGGGAATATATTTATATATTTGTATCGGAAAAACATCACGGGCCCCGTTCCGGGGCCGGAAAATCACCAGGAAAATATCTTTAAAAATACCATATGCAAGATTATAATGCATTGAAATCCAAGAGCCTTGCCGAGTTGCGGGAGATTGGCCGCTCGCTCGGTATCAGGGCTCAAATGAGAAAGAACGACTTAATCCAACAGATTATAGAATTGTCTGCGATAAAGGAACAGGCCTCGGAAACGCACATTCCCGAAGCGGAGCCGCAAGCCGAACAAAGGCACCGGCGTCCCGCACAGGGCCAGCAGTTGTCCATGTCGATGGAGGGTGACCAGCCGGAGGCGATCGAGACCGGAACGGACCCAGAAGCGGGCGCAGGTGCCGACGATGGAAGCCGCCGGCGGCGCAGCCGGATCAACCGGATCTCCGCCATTCAGCAGGGCAACGGAAAGCACCGCATCCACAGGGACGAAGCGCAGAGTGTGCCCTCGAACCACGAGCAGATGTACCTTCGCAGCGAATTGCTGGAAGACACCCATACCGTGCCGGCTTCACAGGAAACCGACCACAGCGAAGCTCTTCTCCCGGTGGAAACTTTGACGGCAGCG
The DNA here is from genome assembly GCA_020859875.1 of Rikenellaceae bacterium. Lineage (GTDB taxonomy): Bacteria > Bacteroidota > Bacteroidia > Bacteroidales > Rikenellaceae > WRDF01. The sequence continues at coordinate 209 of JAJBVJ010000147.1, read as the reverse complement.
GAACCGCAGTCCGAAACCGCTCCGATGGAAATGCATTCCGCGGGACCCGAAGTGCCGGAAGTGCCGGTAAAACAGGATCGTCGCAAGCGGTCGGAGAGTCAGCAGGAGAAACACGATTCGGGCCGTCCTATCACCAAAGACGATTTCGTAGGGGTCGTGGAAGGCGAAGGAGTGCTGGAGATAATGCCGGACGGTTACGGATTCATGCG
>JAJBVJ010000266.1 GCA_020859875.1 Rikenellaceae bacterium | reverse complement strand
GAGGGACAGTACCATTTCAGACACGGCGACTATTATTATATAGTATATGCCGCCCACGGATGCTGCGGCCCCGAAAGCGACTACGACGTTTATGTGGCGCGGGCAAAGGAGTTTACCGGGCCTTATGAGAAATACGCCGGCAATCCGATCCTTCACGGGGGTGAAGGGGAGATAATGTCTTGCGGCCACGGGACCTGCGTAACCGCCCCGGACGGCAGGATGTTTTACCTGTGCCATGCCTATTTCACAGGGGATCTTTTTTTTATGGGACGGCAGCCCATACTTCAGGAAATGTACATCGACGACGACGGCTGGGTTCAGTTTCAAACAGGATCGTTGGCCGTCGCCCACCAGCCTTTCCCTTTCCCCGGCACGGTGCAAAAGCCTGTCAGCGATTTTATTGACGATTTCAGCTCGGAAATTCTTAAAGTGGACTGGACATGGAATTATCCCTACTCGGAACCCGTCGTCCAGAGCGGCGGCGGGGCTCTTAGGCTTGGCGGTAAAATGAAAGACGGGGCAATCGGGGGAACGGCCCTGTGCATCCGTCCGCAGACCACCGACTACGAATACCAGACCCTGGTGGCCTCTGACAATGGGAGTTTTGCGGGTCTGGCCATGTATGGCAGTGACCGTTATTTCGCGGCGCTCGGTGTGGAAAACGGGCAGGTAAAACTCAGAACGGTAAGAGGCGGGGACCAGACCGAAGAGGTATATCCGGACAGGTCGTCCGACCGCTACCTGAAGATAAGAGTCGACGGGGGACATATGTTCACATTCCATACCAGTGCGGACGGACGGGTCTGGAGAGAGCTCGACGTTGAGGGCGGAAGCGGACAAAATTTCGTGCAATGGGACAGGATAGCCCGTCCCGGACTGATCCATATCGGCGATCCCGCCCGCCCGGGAGAGTTTGCCTGTTTCAAGCTGGTAAATCTGACCGGAGACGCCGAACGATAAGCCGAAGAATTCGATTCGCGGTATATAAAAATTGCGGCCCGAAAGGCCGCAATTTTTATAATTTCGGTTACTCCCCCGATACGGCGTAGGCTTCGACCAGGCATTCGAGTGCGCTCGCAGTGGCACCCGAGTGCACCGCATCGAACGGCCCGTACCATAGTCCGCCGAAGGTGCCGGTGGCAGGGTCGTAATCGTTGTCCATGATCGAACGGGCATTAGCGGTGATAAAATCGCCGTATATTCCCTCGCCCGTAACGGCGTACAGGAAACCGAGGTGGCGCATAAATATCCCTTTGAACTGTATTGCATCGGCATTGAGAGCGGGCTCGTATGGTTCCATCAATATGCCGTCCGGATTAACCATTTGTGCGATAGCGGCATCGGCGATAGACCGCGCGGTTTCGAGGTAATCCCGATCGTCGGTAATGAGATACATTTCGGTAAGAGCGGCAATTGCCACACCCTGATTGTAGGTGTGGTACCGTCCGTCGGTGGGCAGGCGGTCTCGCGTACCGTCGTCGACCAAACCGGTTTTCGGGTTAATCATCCCCGAGGTCAGGAACCATGATATATTCCGATCGAGCCACTGGAAATATTCCTGCTCCCCGGTGGCTTTGTAGAGGCGGGCCGCACACAGGCTGAAAAGGTTATTTGCGATGGCGTTCTTATATTGGGCCGGTTTTTTCCAATATATCCCGCCCCCACACTCCTCGCTCCATCCTGTGGTCATATCTTGGAAAGTGATCCGGGCCGTCCGAAGGAAGGGCTCGCCGCCCGTAAGGTTATAGGCGTCGATCCATGCGAGAATCCACCACCCCTGGTCGTCGTAATAATCGTTGATAAAATCCACAGCCTGCTCAGGGGCCCTTTCAAAGAGATCGCGGATCGCGGGCATTACCCTTGCGGTGTCGCCGGTAACCGCACCGTAACGGAGGAGGGCGGTCGTGATATTGGCCGAATTCCACCATCCGGCATCGTCCCACGTGCCCGAGGAGTCGGTGCGCATGATCACGAGGGCATCCACTGCACCGTCCATCCTCCGGCGCAGCTCCGAAGGCTCGTTTCCGGTGGTCGTACAGGCTGCGCAGAGTATCGCCGCAAGAATAGTGTAAAGCGTTTTCATGTAATTAAAGTTTGAGGTGTACAAATTTAAATAAATTACCGACCCCCTCCGAAAAAAACGACGGCCTGCCCGAAAATGCAGGCAGGCCGTCCGATTAATTTCGATAATGGCGGTGGAAAGGCTCTACCACTCTTTCTGGTATATCGGGCCGTCCCGGACAACCTTCTCGTCGTACATGCTTTCGCTGAACTCGTTGAAGAAGTCCGTGTAGTCGAGCCCCGCGGTCATATCGTAGCAAAGGTTCACACCATAGCCGCCGCTTCTTACCCTACGGGCATTGGCCGGACTGGTGTCCCCGTCGAGATTGGTAAGTTCCTGTGGTGCGGGTCCCCACTGCATTGGGGTAAGACCTGTGATATTGCTATAATTGGTACTGTAACTTCCGTAATAGGGGTAATAGGCATAGTCGATCAGTTCACCCATTTGTACCGGTGTCCCGTCGAAATCGTGCGTGCCCCGAAGTTGGGAAGTTTCGCCTATGTAATAAACGGTTATAAGTTTATCCGGCATTTGCCTGCGTGCTTCCATGATAAGTCCGGGAAATGAGGTGGCGAGGGAAGACGGGAGCGGATAAGGAGCCTTGCTGTATTCCACCCATTCATCGTCGAAATCGATACCGTCGAGACCGTAGGTGTCGATTATCGTTTTGACCTGTCCTATGAAATCCTTTATTATATCGTCCGGAAGGTTTGCGGGCCCTACACCCATTCGGCTACCGAGCAGCGATATACACACCTTGATACCCCTTTCCTGTAAAGGGCGGATGTATTTATCGCGGTGCTCGAGGATGTGGGCGATGTTTTTATTCATTCCCACAACGACCCTTTTATTTTCGCTGTCGTAGTTGAAACCGCAGGCGAAAATATGGACAATATCGAAGAATTGCTTGCCGCTATCCTCCAACACATAGGTCATGGCATTGAGCGGATTACCGGTACCGTTATCGATATAGAGAATTCCTACTATGCCGCTGTCCTTCTCGGTGCCGGCAAAGTCCCCGAGATAATCGATCACAAAATAAACGGTCGAGGCTCTCGTGGATAATTTGTATTCGCCGAGCGAAGACTCATCCACGGTTACCGCAAATAGGTACTTTTCTCCCTTGACCAGCTGAGTCCCCGTTTGGAATGAAATGGGTATAGCGCCGGACGATGTAGCCCCCTGTGCAACCGAAATGTTCCCGCTGCTTCCGATCGTCACCAGGCTTTGTGGAAAAGGAAGGTAGTCGGTGAAGTTGGTGCGGTTGAATTCTTCGATCGCTTCCTCGTCCGGTGTAATCCGAATAGTGCCCTGTGCCGCTGCCGGACGGGTGAGGTGGAATTGGAGGTTCCTGTAAAGTGTTTCCCGGGAGAGGGTCAGGTGGATCAGATCGCGCTGGGTTCCTTCCGGCTTTAGCGACAGGTACGTATCGTTTATGGTGGTGTACGGACTTTCGTCCGCAACGCCCATCACCACGGCATCCTCGCAGGAATTGGCAAATATGACAGTTGCCAATAAAGCGGGGAATAATAACCCCTTCTTTATATATTCCAGAAATGTTTTCATTTTCATCTTTTTAAATTAGCTTACTCTTGCGCATAGTAATCGTCGGGAAGTTCTACATCGATCCACGAAATGTCGTTCAACGAATTTCCGTCACGGCCGTTGGGCGAGTGGTCGTAAACAACGTTTCCTTCCCCTTCGTCGAATTTCCAGTAGCCCAGAAGACCCGGCGTTTCGGGGTCGAGTTCGAACATGTTTTCCTGTATCTCGTCTATACCGCGGGTAACTTCCCAAAGTCTCACTTCACAGATATCCCCGAACATCCAGCGGTTCTTATCCCATGAGCTTCCGATATGGAACCCGCCGATTTCGGCCCATGAAGGTAGACTGCGAAGGTTTACAGGGGCATTATTGGCGAATCCGGCGCTCGATACCAGTTCTCCGTCGATATAAATCTTTATCTCGCCCTGCTCCTGGGTAACCCCGCCGCTTACTACTGCATTTTTGTAGGTGATGGCGATATGGTACCACCGGTTGGTTTCCAGCAGGGTATTGTCCGAAATAGTACCGCCGGCAGTAACTACCTGTAATTGGTTGGGTTCGAGGCCTACATCACCGATCCTCAGCAGGAGCTGTCCCTCCGTCCCCATAACGGTTGAAACTGTAGTCCCATCCACCTCTTCCGGCTTAAAGCTGGAGAAACGTACGAGGCATTCCATAGAAACCTCGTTGAGGTTGCCTACGGTCGGACCCGATGTGCCGGTGCTGAGACCGTTGATGGCAATATAATTACGGGTCATGTCGGCAGCGTAATATATCAAAGAGGCCTTCTTAACCACATAATAGTAATTTTGCGAGCCTTCGAGGGTATTCAGTCCGCCGGAATTATCGACAGTGAAGGGTAGCAGGAAGATGTCGTCTTCGGGGAAGTCCTCCGCTCCGTGGAACGTTACAGCAATTTCGGTCGACCTTACCTGGCCCGCAAGCATCTCAACCTTATTGCTTTCCAGCGTATAATACCTTTCGGGAAGGATCGAGTAGTTGGTTCTGTATTTTTCATTGAAGGGCGTAACGAGCGAAGGGTCGACCTTAAAGGTAAATTCCTTATCCTCGTCGAGGGGTTTTACAAGAGATATCTGAAGCCTCCGGACAACCTCGAAAGTATCCTCGGGTTTTAACACGACCCTTTCCTGGAACGAGCTCGATGCGTTCTCGATGTAAACGTAATTACTGAAAGGCCTTTTTTCGTCATCTACGCGGTCGCAGGCGGCCAAGGCCAGAACCGCTGCCAAAGGCAGGTATATAAAAGATTTTATCTTTTTCATAGCAATTAAATAAATGGAGCAGGATTCATTATGCCGATGCCTTCGCGCATATATTTGTAATCGAGCTCCTGGTTGTAATAGTCCCTTTGCATATTATAGACCCCGATGCCGGCTTTTGTGACCGTTCCGTTTTCAGGCACCCAATAGGCCATTTCGGTAATAGCACTTCGAGCATTGTGATCGCGGTCGAAAAATACGCCTGTCTTCCCGTCATTGTCAAGGGAGAAGGTCTGCACCATCGGTATAAAGGGCCGGCGCGGAACCTCGGTATTTTTCCACATCTGGTCGATCAAAACGTCCGCTGCACCCGTATTGTCCGATTCAGTCATTCTCAATACGTAATAATCGAACATGGCCAGCCTCGATGCAGGTTGTAGAACATTCTCGGCGAATCCTTCATAGAAGTAGAGTTTATCGGGATCGGCAGAATAAACCGAAGCGAGGTTCTCGAATATAATATCCTGGACTTTCTCCATTCTTTCGTAGATGTCCGGGGTAATGATCTCCGTGGGTGTATAACCGTTGTAATAGAGACAGAGCCCGTCATATTCGTATTTACCGAGCAGAGTAACCTGGCTTCTGAACCACTCTTCGAAAAGCTCGAGATAACGGGCATCTTCGTCCGTGGTCGCACCCTCCCTTACTTCCTGGTCGATGGTTCGTAGAATGGTGCGGTCGGCGGAAAGGCAGTCGATCTCATAGAGGGTGAGTATACCTTTTTCCCGTTTGATCTTTTTCATTTCCGAGATAATGGTCTGGTCCAGGTCGTCCGGGGACAATAGAACCACCACATCCATACTGTCGGGAACCGACGTCAGATGGTTGCCCCGGCTGACATACTGGGTCTTGCCCTGTGTATTGTCGAACCAGCCCACCATTATCCGGTGATCGGTCTGCTTATATTCCCGTAAATTTGCCAGATAGGCCTGGTAGACCGGGCTGGATTCGTCCTGTATCCGGTCGAATTCCAGATCGAGCGGCTCCTTTTCCCTCCAGTCGGAGCAGGCCGCCATTCCCAGAAGCAGGAAAAGCGCCGGGAGTATCGTAATAAAATTTAAATATCTTTTCATAACATTTTACCTGTTTATATCCCACCATAAGTTCGTGCCCCCGTTGTCCGGCCCTCCGAGCATCTTGATCGCTTCGTAGAGGTTCTCGCGGTTTTCGTTGTATTCCGTATCGGGGTAGGGCACCCTGCGGATCATCTTATCGGTCGATACCGTGCCGCCGCTGTGGTTGTCCACCACCGGGAAGAGTTTGGGATATCCGGTGCGGCGGAACTCCGACCATGCCTCGATCCCGAGTGGGAAGATGGCTATCCATTTCTGGGTAATGATCTTTTCGAGCCGCTCTTCGTCGCTGGCCGCATCTGTCCACGCCACCGTTACGGTCGTGGTCTGTGCATGGTTCCATTCGCTCTTGCCCTGGAAATCGGTATGGGCGTTCGGGGTGTTGCTGCTGGCTATGTAGTCGTCCGCACCCGAGGCGCCGTGCTGTTCGAAGGAGAGGCGTATGCCGCCTTCATAGAATTCCCGGGCGGTTCCGCCCATCGCCCATCCGGCCAGTGCTCCCTCGGCCCTAAGGAAAGAGACCTCTGCGGCATTCATCCACACCATCGGATCGTTGCTGGCGACAACGACCGAAGAGTAGCGTGTGGCATTTTCCCTGTCCGAAATGTCGGTACCGTTGCGAAGACCGTGGTATTCACCGGTTGACGTTCCTGCTTCGGTGACGGCATAGTTGAAGTATTTGGAGCGGCGGTCGTCCTGGTAGCCGTTCATAAAATCGACGATGTCTGCCGATGCGCGGTCGTCACCCCACACATGTACCTGTTCGTATACCGGGTTGTTGAGTGAAGGGAAGAACCGGGCGTTATCGTCGTTTGTGGCGATAAGTCCCCCCGGATGCGACACTGCATCCTCGGCCATCTCCTGAGCCAGGGCCGGCCTTACAAAACGCAGGCGCATGGCCATTCTCAGCTTGAGCGAATTGATGAATTTCACCCACTTCTGCACATCGCCGTAATAAACCCGGTCGTAATTGTAGTATATCTGCTGGTCGAAGGAGTAGTTCTCCATCAGGATCTCCCTGGCTTCGTCCAGCTCTTCGAACATCTGCAGATAAACCTCTTCCATCGAGTCGTAGGGTGCCGTGAGCGTCCCGCCCTGCAGGTCGCCGTCGTCGTCGACCTCACCTCCTTCGGAGGAAGAAGAGTCCATTTTCGAATAGGGAATAGGCCCGTACATATCCAGTACGCGGTGCATTGCCGTCACGCGAAGCAGCTTGGCGAGGGCATATACAACCTCTTCTTCCGCATATAAAAGATTCTCGTAATAGGGATAGATTCCCGTTATCACGTCGTTGAAGGGCGCCCTAGACCAGTCGACCGGGGGATTGTAGGTCGAAAATTTGGCTGTCCATTCCGGGGTTTGGCTCAAATATCCCGCAAATGCACACCCGGCCAGCACTTCCTGGAACTGGTGCAGGTGGATCTTTGTGGGAAGAACGAAGCTCTGCATCCCGATGATGGAGGAGCCGATCTTGTAATTGTCCCTTTCCCTCTCCTCGTCGGTAATGCCGTAGGGGTCGCCGTTCAGGTCGTCGAACTTGCCCGTACATCCGAAAGCCATGCATGCAGCCAGGCATAGAACGGTTTTAAAAATATGGTTTTTCAGTATCATTGTATTTTCCTCCCTGATTAAAATTTAAGCCTGACGTTGAAGCCTATGCTTCTGGTGGTTGGAATCATAAAGCTGTCGATACCCTGGTAGTAGTTGCCCGTGGTGGCCACCGATTCGGGATCGTAAGGCGCCTTGCAGTATAGCATCCACAGGTTGCGGCCTACCACGGAGACGGTTATATCCATCACCTCGTTCAGTTTGCTTCGGGGAATAGTGTATCCGATGCTGGCTTCCTGGAGGCGCACGTTCGTGGCGCTGTAAACGTAGTACTGCGGAAGTCCGCTCTGGGAGCCTATCACGGTATACCAGTTTTGGGCCGATATTCTGTCCGATCCGTTGATAAGGACCCCACCGTTATCCCGGGCTATTGCAGATGCCCTCGAAGTTCCGGTCGCATCCAGTGCGGCCTGGGTAGCCGAGTATACGATTCCGCCGAACCTTGCGGCGAACATGAAGCCGAGGTTTACGTTCTTCCATGAGAAATCGTTTCTCCAGGAAAGGTTACCTTTCGGGAATACGCTTCCGAGTTTGATCTGTTTGGTGTCCGGGTCGAGATTGACCTCGCCGTTGGGACTAACGTAGATATATCCGCGGCTGTAGGTCATCATGTCGGTCGTAGAGTAGAGGTCGCCGAGTGTTCCGCCGGTTCTCAGGATAAATGCGGCGCGTCCCAGTCCTCCTACATTCAGCCACTCTTTGGTGATATATTCGCCCGTTTCGGGATGGAGGCGGTTATTTACCAGTTCGAGAATCTTGTTCCGGTTGGCGCTGAAGACCACCCCGGTCGACCATCTGAAGTCCCTCCAGTTGTTGTCGTACCCGGCTGTAAGTTCGATACCCTGGTTACGGACGCTACCGGTCTGCATGTAGAGTGTCTCATACTTCGAAGATACGGATAGCTGCGGGTCGAAGGTCTGGTTGTATGTCCGTGCGGTATATAGCGAAAGGTCTATATTCACATGGCCCCACAGCCTTGCAGAGAGGCCGACTTCCCACGAATCCGTCCTTTCGGGGAGCAGGTCCGTGATCGGATAGTGGGTCTTCTCGTTCCACATATCCTGGTCGCGGCTGTATGAGTATCTCAGTGAGGTTAGCCCCCGCGGATAGGGAGAACCCACGGAGCTGAACGATCCCCTTACCTTCAGGAAATCGACCGCCTTGGGCATAGTCCATATTTCCGACAAGATGGTAGAAAGACCGACCGACGGATAGAAAAAGGAGGTGTTGCTGGAATTGGCAAGCTGTGATGCCCAGTCGTTCCTTCCGGTGAGGGTCAGGTAATAGGTGCTTTTATATCCTACTTCGACGCTGGCGAAAACCGATTGGGTCTCCTCAGCCCATCCGCCCTGATTGTATTCCACCATATCCCGGTTTATATTGTAGGACTGGAATACGTTGGAGATCCGATCGAGGGGCCCGCTTATGGTCATAGCGTCCGATTTCATACGCGAGAAACTCGCACCGATATTTGCGAACAGCGAGAAATCGTTGAAAGTCTTGTTTATATTTACCAGGGCGTCGGCATAGGTCTGTTTATTTAGCGTACGGGTCTTTCCGTAGAATCCCTTTTCGCTCTGCGCCAGGGTGGTCAGCGTACTTGCGTAAAGCTTCTCTTCGAAATCGTTGGAATAGTTATCGATCTTGATGCGTCCCAAAACGTTCAGCCAGTTGGTTATGTTATATGAGAGGTTCGCCGAGAGCATGTACCTGTGCTTGTCGCTGATCCGCAGGTTGCGGTGGGCGATCCAATAGGGGTTCTGCATGTAATAGTCCCCCGCACCCTGGGGCCAGTACTGGAGGTATATCTTGCGGGAAGCATCGTACCGCTCGAAGACCTTTACCAGATCGAAATCGTCGCCCCTCGGGAAGAGGTAGGCCGGAACTATCGGGTTGCCGTACACCCCCTGGTTCACCATGTTCTGGTCTTTCTGCAGGATATAGGAACCGCTGACGTCCATGGTCATCCTGTCCTTGAAGAATTTGGTGGTGTTGCGGAACGTGAAGTTGTAGCGGTCGTAGAAATTGTTGGGGATGATTCCTTCCGAATTGACCGCCGCCGCAGAAACGTAAAACTGGCTTTTTTGTGTTCCCGTGGAAACCGATACCGAATTGGTGAAGACGGTTCCGGTCTGAAGAAAATCGTGGCGCGGCGAATATTTTTTATTGTATTTGTCCACCAGCAGCTCGCCCCAGCTTGCGGAGTTCGAGCCCTCCGAAGTGCCGTTGAGTCCTGTGCCGTATTTATTCTGGAACGAGGGCATAACGAATGCGTTATGCAGCTCGGCGGTGCTGGAAACGTTGATCCGCAGCTGGTCGGCTTCACCCCTTTTGGTGGTGATGATAATGGCTCCGTTGGCTCCGCGGCTCCCGTATAGGGCGGCGGCGGAGGCGCCCGTGAGAACCGACATTGTCTCTATATCCTCGGGGTTGAGGTCGGCGATACCTTCGGTTTCGCCGATCGAGCCGAATTCGGTACTGCCTTCCCCGGCCATATTATACATTGGAATACCGTCGATAACGTAAAGTGCATTGCTCGACTGCTCGATATTTTTCACCCCGCGCATAACCACTTTCGTAGCACCCCCGATACCCGATGAGCTCGCGTTGATGGTCACCCCGGCCACTTTGCCGCTGAGCGAGTTAATGAAATTGGCGTCCTTAACACGGGTGATCTCGTCGGCATTGATTTCCTGAACGTTGTAGCTCAGTGCCTTCTGTGCGCGTTTGATGCCCATTGCCGTCACCACCACCACGTCTATGTCCTGAAGCTGTGCTTCCATGACGATATTGTACACCTTTTGATTAGTGATGGTGATCGTCTGGTTCTGATAACCGAGATAGGAGATGCTCAGGGTACTGCCCGGGGGGGGCCGTGATCGAAAAGGTACCCGTCTGGTTGGTGGATGTTCCCGTGGATGTTCCTGGGATCGTTACGGCGACACCCACCAAGGGAAGACCCTCTTCGTCGGTGATTCGTCCGGTGACGACATTGGGTTCCTGCGGGGATTCCTGCCGTTCGGGAACGATGATGATATAGCCGTTGCGTACCTGATAACCGAAACCGGTGCCGCCCAAAATGGCTTTCATGGTTTCGTCGAGAGACTGGTCGACCACCGAGAGATCGAGCTGCTTGCTGTCGTCCAGTTTTGTTTCGTTGTAGTTTACGGAGTAGTCTGTCTGTTTTTCCACTTCGCGCAGCGCATCCTTGATGGTAACGCTGCTGCCGGTTATGGTGATCCTCGAATTATCCTGTGCCGATAGGTTAAGATGAAGCCCCAGTAGACAGGATATAAATAGAAATCTAAATAATACCCGTGTACATGTTTTGTTCATAGGTCGTAAGTTGGTTAGTTTGTTTTTACGTTAATTCTGCCGGTCGACGCAGGGCAGCCTGGGCCCCTCGATCCTATGTTTTTTCTTTTCGTCTCCGCCTTTAAAAAGCCGGATCCTTTTGTTTCATGGGCAGCAGAATTAACGTTAAACAACTACCGCTTACGATCTATGTAATAGATATCGTCCTCGGCCTTATAGGTGAAATTGTCGGCCACTTCCATTATGATCGACATTATTTCGGGTAAGGTGGTTTCTTTCTTGAATTTGAAATTGAACTTGTCGCCGTTGAAAACATTGGAGCGGTACTGGAATGTCACATCGAATTTCCGCTCGAGCACCAGCAGGATCTCGTTCATGGTCGCCCCCTTGAAGATCAGCTCGCCGCGCTGCCAGGCCGTAGCCTCATAGAGGTCTACCCCCACGATCTTTTGGTATTGTGAAGTGGGCTTGTTGTAGATTATCTGTTCGGCAGGCATCAGCAGGAACTCGGCGTCGCTGTCGTTCTGGCGGATTTTGATGCTGCCGCTAATGAGCGTGGCCTTGAAGTAGGGATCGTCCGGGTAAGACGAAACGTCGAACTCCGTACCGAGCGCCGTGACCGAGAAATCTTTGGATTTTACAATAAAAGGGGTGTCGCTGTCTTTTTTGACCTTGAAATTGGCTTCCCCGAGCATATATACCGTCCGGCTGTCGCGCCCGTAATTTTCGGAATAAAGCAGAATGGTTCCGGAGTTGGTATAGACGTCTGTTCCGTCGGGAAGAACGATCTTTTCGGAGTGGCCCGAGGGGACGAAATGCTCCACGAAATTGACATCTGCCGGAGTATTCCTTACGGCAATATAGATGGCAGCGACGGCAACTGCGGCGGCGATAGATGCGGTGTACCGGAGGATCTTCTGACCGAGTTTCCTTCCCCGGTTGGACTGCGCCTTGTACATCAGCGAATTGAACGAGGCCACGGTGCGGCGTTCGTCCGAGTCGCCCTTTGTCCGTTTCCACAATTCGTACAGCGCCTTATCCTTTTCTTCGGAGTCGTTGCCGTCGGTAAGCCACCCGTGGAACATGTCCCGCGAATGCTCGCCGGCTGTGGTTTCGGTGTAAAGGTCTATAATCTTGCCGGGGTCTTGATGCATTTTTTTGTTCATGTCTATAGTCTTTTTTACAATTTGTCCGGAGCTACTACTCAACGGGCAAATAAGATTTCAATACTTTTTTCAGGTCTGCGAGGGCGAGGTAAATATGGCGTTCGACAGTACGCACGGAGAGGCCCAGCGCCTCGGCGATCTCCATGTTCGTCCTGCCTTCATAGCGGCTCAGCCTGAAGATTATCTTCCTCTGCTCGGGCATGTTGTCTACCGTATGGATGGTGATTAGTTCCAGCTCCTTTTCGTTGAGCTTCTCTTCGATCTCCAGGTCCGGCGTGGGGTTGTAGCCCGCATGGAGGCCCCCTGGTATCTCCGTTCGACTTTACGCCGTTTGATAAGGTTGAAGATATGGTTGCGCAGCATAACGAAAAGGTACCTCTCCCTTTTCTGCTTGTCGCGCCATATGTCGGGCTTGTCCATCAGCTTCAGGAATATATCCTGGGTGATATCTTCGGCATCTTCGTCCGACATTAGTATCTTGCGGGCAAAGGCCTTTGCACGGGGATAATATTCGAGGAAAAATTTCTCGAAATCCCTTAAATGTTCTTTCCGTTTAAACAACATATTCGTTTCTTTTCATATTGAGAGAAGGGTTAGCTTGCGTAGGACAATCCAGTGGTCACCCACTCGGGTGGTATCTGGTTTTCAATGGAAACAGAGGGGCCGTGCCGCACCGTTACGGACTGCCGGAGAGGGGTGGTTCGGGTTTTTTCATTGTGGATCATTTAAGGTTAGAGTTAATTCGGCGAAGACCGGAGAAAGGAATAAAGCGCGGACAAAATAGTAAAAAATTGTACAAGTCGCTCTTTATGCCGGGTAGAGTGGGTTTCAAAACAGAAGCCGGAGCGATACCCTCCGGCTTCTGGTAATTACGAATGTTCACGCCCGTGCGGGCTGCGGTTTATTGCTCGACGGCACCCTTCACCTCGATTCCGATCTCTTCGATTCCGGCCCGGATCGTCGACATTATGGTAAAGTCGCCCAGGGGCATAAGGCGGGAATTGAGCGTAAATTCGACCTCGATCTCTTCCCCCGGTCGAATCACGGCCGGCCCCTTCATTACGAGGTATGGACTGTTGGGATTGTAGGCGAGCTGGATCATATCCTGCGTGGTGTTGTAGATCTTCATAGACCTTATCCGCGACTGCCCGCGCCGGATCAGCCTCATCCCGACGGCCGGGATGTCGGCCCGCAGCGACTGGGAGAGACCTGCCGGATATTTAATCTCGTCGATCGGTATGCTGTTTACAACATGGCCCCGCAATATGAGAGTATTGTACTTGTTGTAATCCCCGTTTGTTGCGGTTACCGTAAGGCCGTATCGGAAATCCCCGAATTTACCTTTAGGGTCGAAGGTGACCTCGACCATCCCTGTCCCACCGGGTGCGATGGGTTTGGTGTCGAACCGGGGGCTGGCACAGCCGCACTGGGTATAAATATCTACGATCGAGACCTCCTTGTCCGCTATATTGGTATATTCGAACAGTACCTTTACGAGCCCGTCGGCCTCCAGGATCGTGCCCAACTCGCGGGTGGGTTCTTCGAAACTGAGTATCCGCGCCGTCTGGGCCCTCGCAAAGATCGGAGCCAGTACGATCCAGCAGTATATAAGTGTATAGGTAAGCCGGCTGTTGCGCATAGGTGTGAGTTTGAGTATCGGTTTATAAACGGCCTCCGCAAACCGGGGGCCGTTTATTGTAAGACAGCTGCATTAGTCTACGATCGGGCATTTGAAATCGCTCGTCCACCGCGGGGTTGCGGTGCTGGCCGTAAGTATATCAGACCCGGATTTCGGATATCCGTGATATTTGTCCTGTGCCAGGTTGCGGAATATGGTCTGGCCGCTTCCGTCGGTATCGGTTCCGTCCAGGCGCCAGTATCCGATCAGACCCTGCGCTTTGTCGACATCCACGAAACATTCGTTATTGGTCAGCTCGGTGGGAGTGAGTGCACGGTTCCACAGGCGGGCTTCGCTCAGCCAACCGTTGAAATAGCGAACATCCGCTGCCGACTGCCCTATTGCGAACGGACAGTTATAATAGAAGCCGAGATCGATAGCGGGAAGACTGGAGGATTCGACGGTAACCTTATCTTCGCCGTTGAGGTATATCGTCATTTCGACGCCGTTATCCACCACTGCCACGTGATACCATCGCTGGAGCGAAAGGGCCTCGGCTATGCTAACGGAATTATCCCTTCCGGCAAGCTGCAGCCAATCCCATTCCTTGATACCTTCGTCCCCGATACGGAGCAGGAAGTTCTCTTCGGTGCCGATCAGCGAAGAGATGTAGTGGCCGCTGGTTCTCCATCCGTTGGCATAGAAACGTATCTCCATCGTACATGCCGACAGAGCCAGTTCCGGATCGCCTTCCGAGTCGGGCATGGCTATCCACCACGAATTATTCATATCCGTTCCCCGCGTGGTGATGATCTGTTGGATAAGGAAATACTGGTACTGCGACGAGGCCAGAACATCCATACCGAGGGAATTGCCCGTGATCTTTACCGGAATACAGTAATTGACACCTTCCACGAAATCGTCCATGCTCAGAATTTCGAGCTTTCCCGGAAGCGAGACATTTTGTCCGGCTTCGATGGTAACATAATTTTGTTCCAGCACGTAGCTTCCCGCCGGGATCATTTCATATGTATCACCCATCTCCTCGCTGAACTGTGGCAGGATACTGGCATCGATCTCCAGGTAGACGGTAACGTCCTGCTCCATTTTCTTGGAGGAAGTAACGGAAATACTGAAGGTAGCGGGCCCGTCGATGTATACATTGGTCTTGGCATTGTCTTCGGTGCCCGTTATATAGAGAACGTCGTGATAGTCGAGCGCTTCGTTGCAGCCCGAAAAAAGCAGGTGGGCGCCCAGTGCCGTGATTATTAAAATTAACTTTTTCATAAGTTCGATTTCTTTAGGATTATTCGGCGTAAATATCGAATTCGGCCATACCGAAATAGTTAGTACCACCCGATGGTGTTATCTTGATATAGCGTCCGGTTACCGTCCCGTATAAAACAATAGTTTGATAACTACTGCTGACTAAAATATGTGTGGTGGTAGCCGTACCGATATCATTCCAGGTAGAATTATCGGTACTGTAATGTAAAGTGTAAGACGTCGGGCGGAAAGAAGTTCCGAAATTGGAATACCTCGGATAAAATCTAAAAGCGTTTATCGAATAGCCGGCCCCCAAGTCGATGACATTATCGCTGTCAGATGCAAATGCCGATGTATATGTGGTTGTACTTCCGTCGAACATTGTTACATCGCCGTCGAAAGACCAGCCCGATCGGTCGCTTACCAAAGTGCCGGTAATATCCGAACTGGAAGGATTCTCGCGTATGAGTGTGAACTCTGTGTCGATCAAGATGTATATTACATTATAAACAGAACTTACAGGAAGGCCGCTCGAGGTGCCGAGGCTCAGAGCAACCATATAGCCGCCCTCTTCGGTCAGGTTCGATACATCACCTTCGAGATAGAATCTCAGGGAGTCGGTCGAGAGTACCGAGCCATCCGGTATGACCAGATTGCTCATATTTTCATATTTCATATACCCGTCCGGAAGGGCTGCATAGGCCGTTCCGTTTTCGGCGTTGTACGCTTCGATCAGAGAATTGTCGACCGAAAAATTCGCAACCGTCCTTTCATGGTCGGTGGTATTGGCCTGAACGGGAATTTTCACATCCAGCTCATCGTAAGGAGAACCGATAGGTGTGTGTATTATCGTGGTACTGTAGATTGTTTCCGATGGGTTTACATAAGCCAGTTTTTTCGCCGGTGCGTCGATAGTGACGGTGTAATCTTCGAAGCCCTGGCAGGCGGTAGTAACCGCGGCCGCCGCGAAGAATATCCCCGCATATTTTAGAATATTTTTCATAGTAATTTCCTTTTTGGTTTAATTACTCTGTGACTGCGGGGTTCTGTATCTGAATCGCCCTGCGCAGGTTGCCGTATGGTATGGTATTGTTGGAACCGGAATCCGTGGTGTGGTAGTCGCGCTGCACGTAGAAGGCTCCGAATCCGCCCTTATACCCGGTAGATGGCTGGAAAGCGGCCATTGCCAACAGATAACCGCCGGTCTGCCAGTAGTTGCCGATATTTTCGGTGAAAACCTGTTTTTCGGGCGGAAATCCCGAAATAAAACCGCCCGGGTTCTGTCCGTAGGTTTGCCGAACGAAATAATCGAGGTAGGGTTCGCAGTCCGTCGGAGGCGTGTGGCCGTCCACTATCAGCAGTTTGTCGGGATTCGGAGACATCGGGCCGATAAACTGGCCGAGATATTGGACGAACAGCGACATCCTGGTTTCATAAATACCATAACGCTGTTCATCTCTCGACTCGGGTTCGTAGTCCAAGTCGAGGCCGTCGATGCCGCTGTCCCACATCTGTTGGAGCAGGTGATTACCGTACAAAACGCACCAGTCGGGATAAATACCGTCCGGGTCGATGGTAGTCGTCTGGTTCACCATATCCTCGTATGTGAGCCCGAAATTCTCGTAGTTGTTGTTTTCCATGATTCGTATAATGGTCGGGGCGACGAGCAGTGTTCCCTTCTTGTTGCGCATCTCCCACATCTCCTTGTAGGCTATGGGGTTTTCTTCCGGGTCGGGAATGCCGCCCCAGAGCGAGCAAATATCCACGCTGTCGGGAAGAGCCGCAAAACGGTAGGTATTACTGTTGTATTCCGAGAACCAAACGAAACAAACCGAACGTTCCTTGAATGTCTCTTTATAGGCCCTGAGGTTTGCATAATACTCTTCGGTATATTCAAAAGGCTTTTGGATTACCCGGGCCTCTATATCCGTGTCGCATGAGGTGAAGACCGAGCAGGCCGCCGCCGCGAGGGCGATACTCATTATTATTCGTTTCATAATTTTTTCATTTGCAGGTTAGACATTATTTCTTATCCCACCATACATGGGTGCCACCGTTGTCGAGACTTCCCGACGACGATTCGGAAGCAAGTATCGAAACGGCTTTCTGCACCTCTTCGGCATTGGACGAAGTGTATTCCTTTACGGGATAGTTGAGCCTTCGTATCTGCTCGCTGATGCTGATGGCTCCGCTGCTGTTGTTTACGGAAACCTGGAATACTTTTGGATAACCCGTGCGGCGGAATTCGCTCCATGCCTCCTGCCCCTCGGGGAAGAGTGCGATATATTTCTGGGTGATTATCCGCTCCAGCCTGGTCTCGAAACTGTCCGAGTCGCTCCACGCAACCGTAACGGTGCTGGGTGCCGACATGCTGTTGGATGACGATACTACGTCCGTGTAGGCAGCGGGCGTATTGGTCGAGACGATATAAGCGTCCGCCCCGCTCACTCCGTGTGAGTCGAAAGAGGCCCGGATGCCCTCTTCGTAGTAATATTGGGCCGACTGGGGCAGCCAGTTCCACCGGATTGCGGCTTCGGCCAGCAGGAAGTATGCCTCCGCTGTCGGCATCCACAGCAGGGCGCCGTCGTAAAGACCCGATGTGTTGGTGCAGTTAACCCTCGACAGCAGCGTGGAGGATGCGTAATTGTTGTTAACGGTTATCCCGTTTCGAACACCTCTGTATTCGCCGTTCGTGTTAGCGGTAAAATATACGGGCCTGCGCGGATCGTCGTACCCGTTCATATAGGCTTCGATGGTCGCGCCGATACGGGCGTCGTCGAAGCTGTACTGGATCACATAAAGGGGATTTTCCCAGGGACCGGTTGTGGGAACGTTCAGCTTGGCAAGGTCGCTGTTGGAGGTCATAACCCCTATCTCATGCTCCACGGAGAGCCGTGCATTCTCTTCGGCAAGCGCCGCGTCGGCATAAACCACCCTGAGGGCAAGGCGCAGGCGAAGAGTGTTGGCGAACTTGATCCATTTTTCCACATCGCCGTAGAAAACGTCGTCGTAATCGGCCATCAGCTTCAGATCGGGCTGAGTGCGGTAGAAAGTGGTAAGCACCTCGACGGCATCTTCGAGCTCTTCGAAGAAAGAGCGGTAGATACTCTCCTGCGAGTCGTACGGGGAAGTGATTACCGATTCGCCCGCTCTCGAATAGGGAACGGGTCCGTAAGTGTCGGTCACCCGGTGCATCAGGGCGATCTTTGCGATATCGCCCATAGCGGCCTTTTCGGGCGAGGCTTCCCGGGCGTTGTCGAGCAGATACCACTCGCTCATGGCACGGGAATAGGCGTCGGTAAACATCGCTTCGTGCCATGCACTATATGTTATATTATAGAGATTGTTGGCAAGGAAACCGGTGTTGATGGAACCGGTATAACCGGCGAAAATATTTCCGGCCAGATCCTGTATCACCTGGTAGTTGGCGCTCCCGTACTCTTCGTCGCCGGTAAGCTGGAAGGAGGGAACCACGTTCCTTACGATCTGCTTGAAGGGTGCGCCGGCGCGGATATCGTCGTAGTCCATCATCTCTTCGGTCGCATTGTCGGGGTTGGTATTCCTCCAGTCGAAGTCCCCGGTACATCCCGCTGCAAGAAGGGCTGCGGCCGGCACAAGGAATTTAAAATATCTGATATTTTTCATCGTAGTAATATTTGTGATTTAGAACCTGAGCTTTACGGAGAATCCCAAATTACGGGTGCTCGGCATTTGGAAATAGTCTATTCCCGAGCTGTAGGTGCCCGTTCCGGCAACCAGTTCCGGGTCGAACGGTGCTTTACAGTAGAGCATCCAGAGGTTGTTTGCGATAAAGGAAACATTTAGCCCTTTGATCCACGGTACATACTTGGTGATGGGTACGTCGTAGCCCAGCGAAAGTTCGCTCAGGCGGATATTGGTCATCGAGTAGATATACATCGAACCCACGGCGCTGGTACCGTTATTTGCAACCACTTCGTAGTAGGTATCGGCAGGTAGGCGGACACCGTTTACCAGGGCTCCGCCGTTGTCGCGTGCCACGGCCGTAGTTTTCGAAACGCCGAAATAATCCATTGCAGCCTGTGTGAGAGAAGCCCCCACACCACCCACGCGGGCGCTGAACATGAACGACAGCTGAAGACCCTTCCAATCCAGACCGTTCCTCCACGACATCAGGTAGTTGGGGTTGGAGTTGCCGGCATAGACAAAGTTGTCGTTGTCGACGGCCACCTTGTTGGTATTCGTGTCGACCCATATGTAACCGGCCGCATCGGTTTTAAGTGTATTGACATAAATATCACCGATCCTGCCGCCTTCGTTGATCTGGAGTTTGACACCGGTGGTGCCGCCCATATCCATGGTGTTGATGTTCACATATTCGCCGTTTTCCAGCCGGTAATTATCCACCAGTTTGACGATCTTGTTCTTGTTGCGGGTATATATGAGATTCGACTGCCAGCGTACCGGGCCGAGGTTCTGGTTCAGCTCTGCGGAGAGTTCCACACCCCTATTGTCCACCCGTCCGGCGTTGATATAGATAATGTCGTACTGCGATGCGGGGGGAAGTTCCGCTTCGAAGACCTGGTTGTAGGTTTGTGAGGTGTAATAGGTTCCGTTCAGGGCGAGTTTGTTGCCCCACAGCCTGACCTCGGCTCCGAATTCCCAGGACTTGGTGCGTTCCGGAACGAAGTTATCGCTCGATACATAGGTGCGCGACACAGGGTTACCCGAGGAGACCGGATAGGTCGGAACCCCGATAAAGCGCATGGTCGCATTGCCCACTTCGGCATACGATGCCCTGATCTTGGCGAAAGAGAGGACGTTCGATTTTATATCGAATATATCGGTGATTATACCCGAGAGGCCCACCGACGGATAAAAAATGGCTTTGGCTCCCTCGCCGGCAATGTAAAACGAACTCGTCCAGTCGCTGCGGGCCGTAACGTCGAGATAGACCATCCTATCCCATCCCAGCTGTACGGTGCCGAACACCGACTGTGTCTGGTCGTTGTAGGTGCTTTTGGTAAAGCTCTTGCTCGTGTCGATATTTGCGAAGGTAAAGAGGTTGGGCACCGTTATAAGGTCGCCGCCTATCAGGGAAGAGCGGTATTTCATATCCTGCACACTTGCACCGAGAACGGCGGTAAGAGAGAGGCGGTTATCGACGAAATATTTGTTAATGTTTACCATAACATCGCCGTAATTCTGCCTTGTGGTGTATTGTTCCCAGTAGTAGCGTCCGTTGTTCTCGGCGAACAGACCCGAAGTGGAAGCGTAGTTCTTCTGTTCGAGGGTGGAGTTGTTATAGTCGATCCTTGCCCGGCCCGTTATGCTGATCCAGTCGGCGATGTCGTACTTGAGCGACGCGCTGAAAATGAAACGGTCTTTGTGGGTGTTGAACATGTTGCGGTTAATGATCCAGTAGGGGTTCTGCATCTGCTGGCTCTGCGATCCCCACGGCCAGTACTGAACCGGGAAGTTGCGCGAGGCGTCATACCTTTCGTAAACCGTATATTTGTTAATATCGTCGCTGGGCGACATCAGGTAAACCGGGATAAGGGGGTTGTAATACTGACCGCCCGAAAGCATATTCTGCTCGTCCACATTTATATACATCCCGCTTACCGACAGCTGCATTTTATCGTCGAGGAAAGAGGTCGTATTGCTCATGGTGAAATTTTTGCGGCCGTAATTGTTGTTCTTTACAAGGCCGTGGGCCTCCACGAGCCCGGCGGAAGCATAGGTCTGGTTCTTCTCGCCGCCCATCGAGAGACTGACGTTATGGGTGGTGTTATAACCGGTCTGGAAGAAGTCCTTTGGTTCCCATGAGGAGGGCGTAGTGAGTTTCGAACCCCAGCTCGAGTAGTATCCGTCGCGGGCCCCGTATGTATTCTGGAATTCCGGCATCCAGAAGGGAGACATAAAGGTGGTGTTGGTGCTGTATGTAACGGAAGTGCGGTCGCCGCCCCGTTTCGTATTTATCATTATAACACCGTTGGCGGCCATCGAGCCGTAAAGAGCCGCAGCCGAGGGGCCTGTGAGAACGGTGATGGATTCGAAATCTTCCGGATTGAGGTTCGATACGGCATCCCCCGAAATTTTGCTTCCGTCATACATGGTATAGCTTTTACCCGGTTCGGTGAGCGAGAGGCTCGGCATCGGTATACCGTCTATCACGTAGAGTGCCGTATTGCTGTTTGTAATGGATTTGTTACCGCGCATCACCACTTTTGTTTCGCCCCCGATACCGGCCGAACTGGCATTGATATTAACCCCGGCGATCTTGCCGGCAAGGCTGTTCACGAAGTTGGGCTCTATGCCGAGCATATCGTCTCCGGCAATGGTCTGAACGTTGTAGGGTACCGCACGCTCTTCGCGCCGGATGCCCAGGGCGGTGACGACAACGGTCTCGATCTCCTGCAAATCGTCATCCAGGACAATGTCGATATTGGTTCTTCCGCCGACCTGGATTTGCCGGGTGGTATAGCCCACATAGGAAACGGTCAATGTGGCAGAGGCGAGGTTCGGCGTCCAGGGCAGGGTGAATATACCCTCCATGTTGGTGCTCGTTCCCTGCATGGTGCCATCGACCACGACTGTGGCGCCGATCACCGGCATATTGTTCCGATCGACCACTTTACCGGTAAGCCTCGCGGGGGCCGGCTCCGACTGTTGACCCGTGGAATCGGGCTTTTTGACTGACAGAACGATATTGTCGTCCACGATGGAATAGGCGATATCCGTGTCGCGGAATATATGGTTCAGCACGGTGCGTATATCCCCGTCCCGATATGAGACGGTCACCGGTTTGTCGAGCTTGATGAGCTTATTGTTGTAGAAGAAATTGTAGTTTCCCTGGCTTTCTATTTGTTCCAGAACTTCGGAGATGGGCTGGTTGTTGGCTTCGACGGAAATCCTCTTCTCCTGGGCGTATACCCCCGAAGTGCACAGAACAAATAATAAACATAACAAAGATTTAAAAAGAACTACCTTATTGTTCATTTTTATACACCCTGTTATGGATTTTAGCATCCTGTTTTTTTGGATGGTAAAACTTCTTTCCATAAATTTGTGTGATTTAGTTAAGAAATGATGAGTCCTTACTTGTAGGATTACAAGCATTTTTTACAATTGGCATACAGAGGGATTGGCGGATCCTTCTGTATGTTTTTTGTGGGGGATTCTCTTTAGGTCATAGGCAGGTTCAGGTTTAGGTAGTTTTATAATAGTCAGGTGGTTAGTTTACCTCTATTATTTCCCTTCCGTAAATTTCGGCCCGGTTCTCCGGGGGTGTCTTACGGAAGCAAATATCTGAAGAGAGGGTAAAATGGTGTAGGATCATGTCCAGTGTCTGGTATGAGAAAGTCCCCGTAAAGGTATTCTCACGAAGGCTGTCGTTGCGGATCACGAAGGCTACATTGTATTTGTTCCCAATCACGCGGAGAGCATCCGCCAGGGGGGTATCGTCGAGAACGACCTTCCCCTCTTTCCAGGCCGTATTGAACGCCGTGTCGACATATCGCAGGCTCAGGCTTCCCGTGGCGGAGTTGTAGGATAACTGCTGGTTGGGTTCCATGTGGGTAATAACCTTCTGGTTCACACTGTTTTCATAACGAAAACCGACGCTTCCCGAGACCAGGGTCGTGTGAATCTCCTGCGAGTCGGGATAGGCCTCTATATTGAATTCAGTGCCGTAGACCTCCACCTGGGCGGTTCGGGCCTGGACGATGAATTTCTTTTTTGCATCTTCGGCTACATCGAAAAAGGCTTCTCCGGAGAGTTCGACCATCCTTTTGCCCTGGCCGAACCTGGCTGGATATTTGAGGCTGGAATTGGAATTGAGCCAGACGGTGGTATTGTCGGGAAGGGTGACCTCGCTCACCATTCCGGTATTGGCCCTGACCTCGATCACGGTATTCTGCTGATGCTGAAGGGAAGAAAAAAGGTATATGGATGCCGCTACCAGCGGAATGGCGACTACGGCCGCAAATTTTTGTAAACGGGTCAATGCGCGGTGTACGGCGGCGGTACGGATCCGGGACGATACTTTTTTGTAGGCCCCCCGGCTGTCCGTGGTGCGGTCCATAAAGAGCGATTCGCACAGGAAATTTAATTTCGATGCCTCCCCGGCACTTTTTTTATGGGCCGTATTTTTTTCTATCCATTGCTCCACGACGGATTCTTCCAGTGGCGAAAGGTCTCCCCGGAAATAGTCGGTAAGCAGGGATTCGATATTTTTCCGTTCGGGTGTCATTGTTTTTGCGGGTCTTTCGATATATAAACTAACCACCCGCAAAAATTCCTAAAGGGAAGATAAATTTTTTATTTTTCCCGCTGCCCGGCCAAAAGAAAAGCGGCTCCCGAAGGAACCGCTTTGCAGTTTAGAATGTATTGGATGGCTATCTGTCGAACCTTACATTATCTTCCCACCGGAGTATGACATTATCTTGGGCATATCCATCGTGGCCGTTGCCCGTCTTGTCGTAGAAAATGGTTCCCGATCCTTCGCTCATAGGCCAGTAGGCTATCAGGTTGGGATTGGTGGCATCCTGTGCATAGATCATATTGTTCTGGATCTGTGTCTGGCTGATGGCAGTGCTCCAGAGCCGCACTTCGGCCAGCCCGCACTCGTCACGGAAATAGGAGCCGCTCGAGATCATCTGCATTTCGTCGATTTTCACCGTGCCGCCGTCGGGAGCCGGCGGGGTGAAGGATGTATGCAGCTGGCCGTCGCGGTAAATAGTAAGGTCGGTTCCGTCGTAGACGAACGCCCAATGGTACCACGTATCGGCAACCAGGTCGCGTTCTCCGTCGATCTGTCCGCCCAGGGATTTGATCTGGATATAGTTATAGGGCGAATTTGCATCCCCGAACCTTATATAGGCCACTTCCTGTCCGTCGCTGACCATATTGAAAATCGCCTGGTTATTGATCTGGAATCCGGACATTTTACACCAGAATTCGAGGCTCCATTGGGTAACTACGACACCCCATTTTTCATCCACCGGATAGCAGTTGACCATACCGTAGCGGCCATACATTATAGGGACGGAGATCACCAGCGGTTCGCTTATGACATAGATGAACCTGTCCTGTGAGAAGGTACGGGGAACATCCCCCTCGACAACCTCGCCCAGCTCTACCGGGATGCAATATTTCTTACCTTCCGTATCGAAATCGAACGGGTCGATATGCATAACGTAGGAGGCGCTAATTTCCCCCGCCGGAATGGTAACGGTCGTCCCTTCCGGGATCGTCATGGCAGGGTAATACTTGTAGTCGGTGGCGTTCTGCTCGTTGAAATCGTCGAGGTAGTCGGGATTTATCCCTATACCTACGACCACATCGCGATCGACCCTGCGTGCAAGGCGCACTATTATATTAAGATCGAGTCCGACCTGGTCGTCGAGGGTAACATTCTTGGAGATGACAGTCGTTTGCGCCGCATCGGCAAGATAAACGCTGTTGCTGCGTGCATCGAATTTGGCGTCGTCGCACCCGGCGAAAAGCAGTGAGAATGCCAGGAGCGGAGATAAAAAGATCAGATATTTCGTTTTCATTTTTTCCCTGTTTTCGGAGGCTTTATTCGTCGCCGCCTGTTGAGTTTTGCCTTTCATTGAATATCCGGTAGATATTGGTGATACCCTGCCTGAGGTAGTAATACTCGGGCGAACCGTTATAGTCGCCTTTACCCTGGTTGTAGTCGAACTGGGAACGGTAAATTCCGCAGCCGCCTATCTGCTGATCCATACCGTTTTGAGTATATATGTACTGGGACATGTTAAGGAAACCGCCTCCTGTATTTGCATATGACTCGAAATTCTCCGTCAGGATAGTACGATGTACGACCTCTTCGGCAGTTATATATCCCTCGTTTATCCATGTGGAGAAATCGGAAATCACACCGGCAACCCTCGAGTTAAGATTGCCGCCGCCATAAGCCTGCAGTACATAGTAGTCGATATAGTGAGCCGGCCAGTCCGGGCATGCGCGATTGGAATAACCTATACCGACTTCTCCGTCGATGAGCAAAAGTAATCCCGGGACCGCCTCCTTGCGTCCGTCCCGGTCGGTTCGCTGAGAACCGGGACCGAACCAATAGGTTAGTTCGTCGACAAAGATCGCCGCTTGTTCCCGAACCCTCCATAAAGGTGCATTTGCCGTTGTCTGACCACCGTATTGCGGTTCGTAATCCCAGTCGAAGCCGTCGTAACCGCTCTCGACACATGCATCGTATATAGCTTCGGCATATTTACGGATCGCGGGACGGATAACCGTCTCGTCCGTACTCGTACCTATGTCATATATATCGTCCCATTCCATATCGTCACCGCATTTGGCGGAGAAAAGAGTTACCACGACCTTTGTTCCCTTCACTTCCTGTACATACTTCATATCCGCTTTGCGATCTTCACTCAGTTCGAATTTGGGATGTCCGCCCCAGTTGGAAGCGATCGTTACCGAGTCGGGCAGCCCGCGCATGCTGTTGTCGCCGGCCGGAGCCACGCCCGTCCAGTTGTCGAACCACACGAATACCTGCGGCAGGCCGGGAGTTTTTTTCCATTCGCGCAGTGCCGCATAATACTCGTCGGATTTAACGGTGGCATCGAAATCCATATCCTCGATGGACTCGACCTGTGTCCAGTCGCTGCATCCGGTAAAAACCGCGGCACCTATAATGCAGGCGATCAGTGTTTTTATATCCTTTAGTTTCATGGTATATATTTTTAGGATTAATTCGTTCTTGCCCACCACAGGTCTATACTTCCCAGGTCTTGTCCACCGAGCCAGGTATCGACGGCATACTGTACGTTCTCGCTGTTGCCGCTGTACTCGTCGGGGGGGTCGGGCAGGCGCCTGACAAGTC
>JAJBVJ010000047.1 GCA_020859875.1 Rikenellaceae bacterium | reverse complement strand
AAGTAATCCCTAAAACAAAAAGGGGTCGGAAGATTAATCTTCCGACCACTCTTAGGGATTTACCCCGCCCTCTTTTCCGTCTTCAAATTTACATCTGGTCGGTTATGTCCCAGACAAAGGCCCGCAGACCGTGCTGACGGGTAGAGTCGTCTATTTGCCGCAGTGCATCCAATACGGGTTTCACCTTGTAATCCTCGGTTATGGTGAGGATAGAGGAGTTCATGGCCGGCCATGCATGGCTGCCGAAGTGGGGTTCGCCGTCGACCGAGCCGCGGCCGTGGGTGAGTTCCCATTTTGAAAATCCCCTGAGGAAATGCTTGTCGAGCACATCCATTACCCGTTCGTTCAGGGCCTGGTTGTATGATATGAATATGGCTTTCATCTTTTTATCGGTTTGGATTCCGGCGGAAATCTCCGCCGGAATGTGTTTATCAGCATTGTACGGGTTGTGCGGCGCCCGATTCCAAGTTGGTATTCATCCTGTTCTCGAGGGTGCGTTTCTCCCTTCTCATCCTGGAACCGACAAAAAGCGAGTAGAACACGGGGACCACCACCAGGGTAAGGAGCATCGAGACGGTAAGACCGCCGATAACCGCTATACCCATCGGTTTCCAAATCTCCGACCCCTCTCCCGCACCGAGGGCCATCGGGAGCATACCAAGTATGGTGGTGATGGAGGTCATGAGCACCGGGCGA
Source organism: Rikenellaceae bacterium (assembly GCA_020859875.1). GTDB lineage: Bacteria > Bacteroidota > Bacteroidia > Bacteroidales > Rikenellaceae > WRDF01. The sequence continues at coordinate 2,867 of JAJBVJ010000047.1, read as the reverse complement.
AGACGGCTCTTCCCGGCGGCGATCACCGATTGATTAACCGCACCGCCCCTCTCCCGAAGGAGATTGATATAATCCACCAGTACGATCCCGTTTTTCACTACTATCCCGACGAGCATGATAGCACCGATCAGGGCAATGAGCGAGAGGGGTGTACCGGTGATCCAGAGTGCGAGGAATACACCCGTGAAGGCGAAAGGCAGTGAAAGCATTATAATGAAGGGCATCAGCAGCGATTCGAACTGTGTCGCCATCACGATGTAAACCAAAAGCACTATAAGAATGAGAAGGGTTCCCAGGTCGCCGAAGGCATCCTGCTGGTCTTCTACGGTACCACCCACTTCGATAAAAATATTTTCCGGCAGCTGGTAATCGTTTACGATGGAGTTCACTTCGTTTACTACGGTTCCCAGGGCTACTCCGTCGGCGAGCGACGCCATCACGGAGACCTTCCTCTGGCGGTTTTCGCGCTCGATGGCCGGAGGTGCGAATTGCTCCTCTATCCTTGCCACATCGCGGAGTTTGATCCCGTTTCCAGCCGAATTTTTTATCGTTATATTCTCTATATCTTCCAGTGACGTGCGGAAGTCTTCGGCATATCTTACGCGGATATCGTACTCCTCACCGTCCTCGCGGAACAGCGAAGCGGTAAGCCCGTTTACCCTGTTTCGCACAGCCTGTCCGACCGTATTGCTGTTTAGGCCGTAAAATGCGAGGCGGTCGCGGTCGAGTACGATATTGTATTCGGGCTGCATATCGTCCCGGGAAAGGTAGACATCGCGTGTTCCTTCCACGGCGATGAGTTTTGCCTTCAGGTCGTTGGCAATATCGTTGGTGACATCGAAATCGTGGCCGAAGATCTTGAGTTCGATATTTGCCGCCGACGATGCACTCCCGCTGCTGTTCCCGCCCGGGTAGACCTTGAACTCCCGAATTTCGGGGATCTGTTGGAGATCCTGGCGCAGCAGCTCGCTTATTTCGAAGATACTCCTTTCGCGTTTACTGGCCCTGGGAAGCCTCATTCGGAAAGTGGTAATATATGAACCTGTTTCCTGGAGGGCCGCGAAGGTATTAGAGCTGTTAGAGGTAGTACCCGAAGTGGAAGAAAGAAGGTATATCTCGGGATATTTCTCATTGACGATCTCCCTTATCTCCTCGGCTATGCGGGTGGTATATTCCACGCCTATATTCTGCTGGAGACGCACTTCCGCCTGTATCTGGGCATTGTCGGAAGGAGAGAAGAATTCGCTTGGCACCCTGGTCAGAAGAAGGAGACTGGAAACGAATATCCCCAGGGCAGTTAGAACGACCGTCCACCTGTGGCGTACCGACCACGTCAGCAGTTTTGCATAACCGGTGTCGAGGTTGTCCAGGAATTTGTCGATCGGTTTAAAAATAACACCCAGCCCCTTGTAATTATGGATTCCGCCGTCGCTGCGAAGCATCAGGGAGGAGAGCATGGGGGTAAGTGTGATCGCGGCTACAGTAGAAACGCATACCACCAGGGTAACGATCCACCCGAGTTCCTTGAACATGATACCGGCCATACCCGACAGCATGGTAAGGGGAAGGAATACGGCGACCACAGTGAGCGTGGTGGCGATAACGGCCAGCCACACTTCGTTGGTGGCGTATATAGCCGCCTCTTTCGGACTGCTTCCCCGCTCGATATGTGATGTGATATTCTCCAGTACCACGATCGCATCGTCGACCACCATACCGATGGCAATGGAGAGCGAACTGAGCGAAATAATATTCAGTGTACTGCCCGTTGCATAAAGGTAAATAAACGAGACTACGAGTGAAACCGGGATCGTAAGGCATACGATAAAGGTGGCACGCCACCGCCCCAGGAAGAACAGCACCACAATTATCACGAAGATAAAGGCATACATTACAGTGGTACTGAGGGAGTTGATACTGTCCAGGATCGATTCCGAACCGTCCATTACAAGGTCGATTTCTATATCTTTCGGAAGGTTGTTCTGGATGTTCGGGAGCATTTCCATCACTTTATTTACAATACTCACCGTGTTGGCCCCGGATTGTTTCTGTACGATGACGGTAACCCCCCGTCGACCGTTGATGCGGACATCCATCGTGGTTTTTTCGAGGGTGTCCTTTACCTGGGCTATATCTTCCAGAAGGATGGTGCGCCCGTCGATGCTTCCGACCACGATCTTGCGCAGGTCGGCCTCAGAACGGAACTCGACGTCCGATTTAATGTTATAGGTGTTGTTTCCGATATCCAACGTACCGCTCGGTACATTTATATTTTCGGCAGCTATTAGTGCTCCGAGTTCTTCGACGGAGATGTTGTAGGCATCGAGCTTCTGGGGGTCGACATTGACCTGGAGTTCCCTGACCGGTTCCCCGGAGAGTGATACCGCGCCCACACCGTCGATGCGGTTGAGGACGTTGACCAGCCTGTCGTCCAGCAGTTTGTACAGACCAGAGTAGCTCTCTTCGGCCGTTGCCGTGAGTATTAGCACCGGGATCATGGAGCTGCTGAACTTAAAAATCACCGGTGTTTCGACATCGTCGGGAAGGTAGGACTGTACCCGTCCGACCACGTCACGGACATCGTTCGCCGCCTCGCTCAGGTCGGAACCCCATTCCATTTCGACCGTTATCATCGAGATATTGTCCCTCGAAGTGGAGGTGAGTTTTTTCAGGTTGTTAACCGTATTGAGGTTGTCTTCGAGTATACGGGTAACATTGGTTTCCACTTCGGAGGCATTCGCCCCGTCGTAGAAAGTCAGCACCGTGATCGCGGGGAAGTCCATATCGGGATACATGTCCACGGCGAGGTTCTTCAGCGAGAAGAGCCCTAGAACCATTACGCCGACGCAAATCAGTATGGGTGAGAT
>JAJBVJ010000304.1 GCA_020859875.1 Rikenellaceae bacterium | reverse complement strand
TTGTAATTTTGACCCAACATCTTGAGTAAGTAGGAGAACTTTTTTGGAAAAACTTATCGATTTTCACAATATTGGCATGGGTTTTGAAGTTAATAACGTGAAAGCTGAATTGATAAGGTCATACCGCCAGGAGCTTCGCTCCGGTATGAGCAATAAAGTTTCTTCATTTATTTAAGTTTGGGTTAGTAGTTTTGGGGTTCTGTGCCCCATAGAATAGGAGGCAACCGCGAGGTTCCCTCCTACTTTTTTTATGCAAGGCGGAGATTTTGCATATATTTTGAACACATTTTTAGTGGAATATCTTACATTTGCAAAGAGAGAAAATATAAAATCCGGGCAGTATGGCAAAACGAATTATCTTTTCGATCGTCTGGGGATTCTTGTCACTTGCGGCCGCCTCGGCGCAGGACGGTGCGGTTCTTCCCGAGCTCCATTACGAAACTAAGCCTTTCGAGGAACTCGTCGCCCCGCTGTCCACCAATATAACTCTTCTTCACGGCGGCATCTCCCCCTACCGTACGGGAGCCCGGATGTTCGATCCCGACGATTTCACCCCATCGGCGCCGGGGCCTCTTTCGGGATGGGATCTTATGCGGTGGCAGAAAGATTTTATCAGGGACAATAACCTGCACCGCATCCCGGCCGACGCCACGCTGGTAGACCCCAATATCATGGCCTTCGTTATGATGGACAAGAGCCAGGCGAACCAGGAATTTTACCTCAACAATGTCCTTATGAACCAGCGAAGGGTAGGGAACACCCAGCTGCAGCGCATGAACGTGCGGATGCGGGGAGTCCCCTATATAGACTTTACAGCCTTCGGCAAGCTGGTGGATTTCTATATTATAGGCGATCCAGTTCCCCTGGCTTCGCCCTCCACGATGCATCTGAACAACATTCGGTAGCGCCCCGCCGCGGGATTACTCGTGGTGGTAGGGCTCGTTGCCCAGGATCGTGAAAGCCCGGTAGAGCTGTTCGGCGAAGATAGCCCGTACGATTTGGTGGGAGAAGGTCATCTTCGAGAGAGAAAGCCCTTCGTCGGCCCGGTCGTACACCGTCTTGTCGAATCCGTACGGCCCGCCGATCACAAATACCAGTTTCCTGATTCCCGAATTCATCCTTTTCTGCATCCACTGTGCAAATTCCACAGACCCGGGCTGTCCTCCCTTCTCATCGAGAAGTACCAGGTGGTCGGACGGCTTTACCTGCCTTAGGATGGAGGCGGCCTCCGCCCGGCGGACGGCATCGGCCGGAGTGCTCTTGGATGCCCGGGCGTCGGGCACCGCCACGACGGTGAATTTAGCGTACCGGTTCACCCTCTTCTGGTAGTCGGTAACCAGTGCCTCCACATGGGGGGAATCGGTCTTTCCCACAACGATCAGTTCAATTGTCATGGCGGGAATCTAAGGTACAGGAAGTTCCATGTCGGTGTTCCACTCTCCGTCCGCAAAGCGGTAGACAACGGGACGGAATATCTCACGGGATTTTACCTCCAGATAGGTTCGGTAAAGATTGTAGCCGTTGCCCGAATCATTGCCGAGCGATATACCCACGACCGAAGCGCGGTTTACCGAGCGGGCCCTCACCGTTTCCGCACGCTTCAGGTAGCGGGGCAGCCACTCGGGCCGGTTGGCCAGAGCGCCCTGCACCATGCGTCCGAGTTCCGAGGGGACGGGCGCAATATTGGCGTTGTCGAAGACGTAGAATCCGATCTGGTCGCACAGGTCGTAGAACCACGAGGGTTGGGGATAAGAGGGCAGAAGGGTGTTGACCCCCTGGGCTTTCAGCTTTTCGAGCTCCGCCCGGGTCGCCGCCGGGTCGCCCTCGGCATTGTATTCGGCAGGTACGAGGTCGACCGGGACGCCGCCTCGCAGAAGCCGCCCATGGGCCGTTTCCGTTTTGCCGTACCCTATGCTAAAGGGGATATACTCGATCATGCGGCCCCCGCGCCGCACGCTCACCATGCCGCGGTAGAGCCGGGGGTTGTCCGGGCTCCACAGGTTTTGGTTCACATTGTAAATGAATTCATTGAACCGCACCGTGTCCATGCTTCGCCCCTCGAGGGCCACCTGGCGTATATCGTAGTTTATCAGTTTGCCGTCCGGGGCGTAGATGTCGTAGCCCACGGTGAACTCCTCCGGGCTGTTGTAGCTGTTCGACACCGCCAGCCGCACATTGAGAATTCCGTAGGAGCCGGTGGAGTCGGGCCAGAGCCGGAGCCGGAAATCACGGATGCACACTTTGGGCTGGGAGAAGAGGAAAACTTTGGGCACGGCGTCCGCACCCGTTCCGGTGAGGGCCTCTATCTGCGATACCTCGCCCGGGGCATGGAGGATCGAAATATTGTTCACCCCGTCGGTAATATGGCCCGAGACAAGGAACTGCATCGGCATCCGGCTGTCCTCGCCGTAGGCGATCATATCGTCTCCTACATATATATAATAGGAATCGAGCCCGCTGACCTGGAGGTAAACGTCCCTGTCGAGCCAAATGTAGGGAAGATCGGCCGTGTAGGAAAAAAGTGTGCCGCCGGCTGTCTGCCGGGTGCCCTCGGCCGGGAGGGGCATATAGAATTTACTGCCCGCAGGATCGCCCGATTCGGCCCCCTGGCGGGTGTCGTAGCTTATGAATTCCGTACGGAAAATGGCCTGGCCCGCCCATGCGGCCGAGGGGTCGAGGTGCTCGGTTCCGTGGGGTGGTCCCTGCGCGAGGGCCGAGGCGGCCGGAACGGCGCAGGATAATAATATGGCAAAGATGTTTTTCATGTAGATCGTTTAACGCCCCGAAGATAGTGTTTTTCTTCCGGAATCGGGGCGGGTTATCACCTGCCGGCGGCATGAATCCGGTTTAGCGTCTTTAAACCCTCGGCCTAAACCTTATCCGGCGAAGCCGGATAGAAACTCGCCGTTTTTAGCCGGAGCAGGGAAAAAGTTGCGTGAGGGAGATCACCTGATCCGTCGAATGAGTGAGGGTAAAACGAGCGAAGCTCAAGTTTTGCCGAGCAAGGACGAGGAAGGCAAAGCCGACAAATGCCTCCCGGAAGCTGGCGCCTGCTCCGGCGCGGCGGTGTCCTTTACCTTCGGTTTCCTCCTCGTCGTTCGGCAAAGTTTAGGGCTCCGCCCTACTTTGCGCTCTCTCCTTCGTCGGTTGCTCCACTTTTAAGTTCCTATTCCTCCTATGTTACCCCTTCGGGGTTTCTTCCTCCTTACGAGGCAAAGCTCAAGCTATGCTTGGCTTTGCTCTCGTTTCGTTCGTCAGGTCGCACCTCGGCCATATGAGCAAGCTCTATGGCCCTCGGTTAAGTTAAAGACATGTCTTTTCCCTCCTCCTGGTGCGGGATAGTGAGCAGTCGCTCCCTCTCCTCGCACTGCGTTCGTCGGGTGGCGTCGGTTGGACAAGCAAAAGTGGAAAGAAAATTCGGTATAAACTCCTACTTCGGGCCACAACAACAATGGGATGTCATTTCTCTACCGGCTCGCCTAATCGGATGCAAGGTTCTTTCTCCCCTACTTTTTTCTTGATATAACCGACGAACGAAGCAAGGGCAGAGCCAAACGAAGTTTGAGCTATGCCTTGCAA
>JAJBVJ010000035.1 GCA_020859875.1 Rikenellaceae bacterium | reverse complement strand
CAGAAATGAGGATCAAAACGCTGACGTTGTAGATGGGGGGATTACAGATCCCCTCCGCCTGCCGGCGGGGGCCCTGGCAAACAATTAATCACCCGGCAGAAATGAGGATCAAAACGCTGACGTTGTAGATGGGGGGATTACAGATCCCCTCCGCCTGCCGGCGGGGGCCCTGGCAAACAATTAATCACCCGGCTGCGCCGGCAGATTAAAGATCAAAATACCGCCCTACAAGCAAGCTTGGGGCGGCATTGTTAAGTGGGGGATTACAGATCCCCTCCGCCTGCCGGCGGGGCCCTGGCAAACACTTAATCACCCGGCTGCGCCGGGTAGATTAAAGATCAGAATACCGCCCTACAAGCAAGCTTGGGGCGGCATTATTATCTTTAATCACTCCTTCGGACTGATTATGTGTTTGCGGAGAGAGGGGGAACGGTGCTTATCTCCAACCGCCTTATAATCAATATATCAAAAGCCGTAAATCGTTGATGTTAGCTATTTAGTGATTTCTGTATTGCTTCATTCTTCGTTGAAATTCACACTATATATTTTCTACTCTTTTATTCCGCAAGTAAGTTGGCATGGGACATATCCCTTACGATGATACCGTCCTCGAAAACCTCATAAGCGAATACCCAATCTTTTTCACAAACGGCACATCGATAACCCAATTTATTCCATTTCTTAAAGCGGCATAATGGATAATCGGCTTCATTAGATAAATCCTTTAAAAAGGTATCTATACGGTCGATTCGCTTGTGAGCGGCTTCCAATGACAGTTTGAGTTGCTCAACAAGGTAAATCCTTAAATCGGCAACTTTAGCAATAACCGCTTCGGAAACGAGAACCTCACGCATTTTTATCGAAATGCTCGTTAATTTGGCTCCGAAGTTCATTAATGAATGCATCCACAGATACCGCATTACACTCTTCGGCAGCCTCTCGGAAACTCTTTTTTTTCTCCTCAATAACAGTCGCATAGGGCAACGTCTTAAGGTACTCAAGGAGTTGCTTTGCCTGCGGGCTATTTTCCTCTATGATGATTGTTGTCATATCACTCGGTATTACTATTTACAAAGATAACGAAAATATATATACAAAACGTATTCCGGAACTTAATTTATTGAAAATCCGCCATATACCGTACAATCTGCCATTGCGCGTTGGTAGCGTTCAGCACTCTGTATTCGATGAATATAAAAAATAAAGAAGTATATCATTGATTTGCAGAACGCAAGAGTAGTTATGATTTCAGGGTGGTTATGGATAAGTTGAGTTTAAGTACCTATAAACCACAATGTTTTGCACTACTTCAAATAACCTGTACAAATATAGCAAATTTACCGTTAACCCCCTTTACAAAAAAGGGAAATTATTATCCGTAATAATCCTATTATCTTTTTTTCCGTAACCGGGAAAACTACCTATGTGCGCCGGGACTGCTTTACTCGACTTACTCCGGATACTATAATTATTTATACCTTTGCCGGTAGTAAATAGCAAGTTATGCCCCGATTCAATATTGCATATAAACAGATACTTGTCGTTATTTTCTCTACTGTCGTAATGCTGGCAATAGGAACGGCGGCTTACGGGCAGACCAATCCTGAAAACCCTACCGTTTATCCTGAAATCGAGCAGTACCGCCGCACCTTATCGCCGGAGCGCCGGCAGGCTTATGAGGAGGCACTGGCCCGGTATTTAGCGGAACCTCCCGCGCCTGCGCCGGTTACAGCACTCCGCCAATTGGCGGAGAGTTACGCGGTGGTAATTGCACTTCCCGAAACCGGTGCCGCCGAGATAGCCGATAAGATCGTCGCCCTGCAAAAACTGTCGGTAAGGGCTGCCCGTAAGAAGGAAACCCGTCTGGAACTGGACTGCCTCTACCGGGCTTTTATGTTGGCTTTCTGGTCTGAGCATCGGGATTACGCCAAAGGTTTCGAGTTGGCATTACTAATGGAAGAGCGTCTGGAACATGTTACCGAAGATCAATACCCCGACCGGCGTAACGCTTACTTCTGCGCAGGCGAAGTATATTACCTGTTCAACGATTTCCATAAAAGTATCGAACTGCTCCGCCGGGCGATCACCGACGAGCCTGCCCGCTCGTTTACCGACCGGGCCAATCTCGAAGCCCGGCGAATAATGGGGATATGTTATGCCAATATCGGGGAAATGGATCTCTCGGACAGTTGTTTTCTGTCCGTTCTCCGCAGCGGGGATATGGTTCGGGACCGGCCGGTAATGGACGCGGTGGCTTTATCCAACCTGGGGTGTAACGCCATGCTGCGTGGAGATTACCGTAAGGCGCTGGCCCTCGACCTGGAGGTTCTGCCCTTTCTGAAACAAACCGACGACTACGGCCATATCGCCGGGATGTATGCCTGCCAATGCTTTTGTTATTTCGGTTTGGGAGAACCGGAGAAAGTCGGCCCCATCGCCGACAGTATGTTCTACTATGCCGGGCGGGACACCTACAACCGTAACAAACGGCTGAAACAGGCATACAGCAACCTTCCCCGGTATAACGGTCTTATCGGCAATATTCCCGCAATGCAACAGTACCAGGATTCACTCGTTGCAATATATAAGCGGGAAGAAGCTGCGGCAACTTCGCAATACCTTCTGCGTGCCGAGCAGCAGGTGGCGCGTAATAAGATACAACAGCGGGAACAAAGCCTGACCATGCAGCGGAGAATAACCCTCGGTGCGGTGATAACTCTGGGCCTGACGCTGTTTTTCCTTACGATCATTTTACGCCTTTACCGCCGGCAGCGGGCGGCTTATCGGGCTTTAGCCGTGAAAGCCCGTGCGTGGGCGGAATCTGGGGCCGCCCTCAAAGGCCCCGACCCCTATCGAGCGGACGAAACCGAAACCGCCGATGGAGATAACCCCATGCCGCAGGAAAGCAGCAGCGACGAGTTACGGGAGATCGCGGAAAGGTTACAGGGGTACATGGCTGAACATAAGCCCTACCGCGACCCGGAACTAACCCTCTACGGCCTTGCCCGAACGCTGGGGGTAACCCGCAACAAATTGTCGGAGGCCGTCAATAGCGCCAGCGGCAAAAGTTTTAAGTTATACGTCAACGACCTGCGCGTCATGGAGGCCCTTTTCCTGATGAATGCCAATCCGCCCTCCCGCCTGTCTATGGATCAACTGATGGAACGGGTCGGTTTTAACGGGCGCACGACCTTTTATAACTCTTTCAAGTCTGTCACGGGACTTACCCCGGCCCAATACTGGAAAAGCATAGATTACGGACAGCCGAAGTAGAGTTTTTCGGTCAGCTGTCGGTTCTGCGAAAACGTCTTGATAAAGGACGTTTTTTGTTTGCGGCCTCTCTTTTCGCGTCGACAATTCCCTTAAAATGCTAAAAATCCTGACAAATTTGTTCAACCGTGTATAGTTGAACAAAATTTCGTGATCTATCCGATACATTTGACCGTAAAACGATGCGGGGAAACCGCCGGGAAAATTTATGGGTCGAGTGTGTAAAATATCGGGTGTGAAATTTGGTGGTTTGACAAATCCTGTTAAACACACACACACACACACACAGGGCCTCGCGCGTCAAGTTACCTAAAAGGCTTTTTA
>JAJBVJ010000167.1 GCA_020859875.1 Rikenellaceae bacterium | reverse complement strand
CTCCACCCGGTATGCGGCCATACGCCTTTGGGAGAAGGATGCAGAAACGTACACGAACCTGTCGGCCAACCCCGCTTTCCGCCGGTGGCGCGAGGGACGAGACCGTCTCTTGAAGGAAACCGAGCAAATAACGGGGGAGGATTTCGAAACCGCCGTCGCAAATGACAAGTACGGCTTCATCTCGGGGGCCCTGAAGGAGGTTTATACACCTACGCTAAACGACGAGATCCGTACCACTTCGATAATAGATTCCTTCGTCACCCATAAGCTCTTCGGCTTTCCCGTCTTCATCCTTGTAATGTGGCTGATGTTCGAGGCGACCTTTACCCTGGGTGCATACCCTATGGAGTGGATCGAGGCCGGAGTGGGGGCGCTCGGCGCCTGGATCGGAGCCACGATGAACGACGGGATGCTCAAAGACCTCATTGCCGACGGCATCCTTGGCGGTGTTGGGGGAGTGATCGTATTCCTTCCCAACATACTGATACTCTATCTTTTTATCTCCTTTATGGAGGATTCGGGGTATATGGCCCGTGCGGCCTTTATAATGGATAAGCTCATGCACCGCATGGGCCTCCACGGCAAATCGTTTATTCCGCTGGTAATGGGCTTCGGCTGCAACGTCCCGGCCATTATGGCCACCCGCACGATCGAGAGCCACAGCAGCCGGATCATTACCATACTGGTAAACCCGTTCATCTCGTGTAGTGCCCGGCTTCCGGTCTACGTATTGATTATAGGTACTTTTTTTCCGCATCACGGATCGACCGTGATGCTTTCGCTCTACCTTACGGGTATCGTTGTGGCAGTCGTCGTGGCGAGGCTGTTCCGTAAGTTCATCTTCAAAAAGGACGAGACCCCGTTCGTTATGGAACTTCCGCCTTACCGCATACCCACGGCACGCTCCACGCTTCGCCATATGTGGGACAAGGCGGCCCAGTACCTCCGGAAAATGGGAGGGATAATATTGGTAGCATCCATAGTGGTCTGGTTACTGAGCTACTTCCCCAGGGTCGGAGATGTGCCCGAAGGAGCGACGGCAGCCGTACCGGCAAATTACGGTGCGGTGGAAAACGGTGTGCAGGCAACGGACGACACATTCGATCTTTCCGGGAGCTTTACCGGTGCAGTCGAAAATAGCGTGCCGGCCGTATCGGCACCGGTACCCGAGAATTCCTACGGCCTCCCCGGAACCTCGGCGGCCGAAGAAGAGACTTCTCAGGCGTATCTCCAGCAGAAAAATTCCTATATCGGCCGGCTCGGACAGGCGATCGAGCCCGTGATGCGCCCGCTGGGATTCGACTGGAGGCTCGGGGTTTCGCTCATTTCCGGGGCGGCGGCCAAAGAGATCGTGGTAAGCACCCTCGGGGTGCTCTACGCCGGGGACGGGGAGGATTACGAGACGCTTTCCGAAAGGCTTACCTCACCAAATCCGGAGACCGGCCGGCCCGATATGACCCCGCTTACGGCCATATCCTTCCTTGTCTTCGTATTGCTCTACTCCCCGTGCATTGCGGCCCTGGTGGCTATCGCCCGGGAGACCGGAAGCTGGAAATGGGCCGCCTTCTCATTCTTATTCAATACGGTCGTGGCATGGATAGTGGCCTTTATCGTCTATAACATAGGCTCTCTCTTTGTCGGTTAGGCAACATACCGGGCGGGTAGCACGTTTATAATATATGTTACGAAATAGTGAGATTCCGCCCGTACGGAGACGAAAGGACGGCCGGTTTACCGGCCAGGCGGAACGACCACTGGATAGGAATGACGGGGCACATTTGCCGATAAGATCCGTCAGGTGAAAAATGTAACAAATGTTACAGTATTTTGCAGATATAAAAAATAGGCTGAATAGAGTCGGAAGGCGGTACAGTGTCTGGTGTAAAGGCAGCATAATACTGTAACCCTTACGAAGTCCGGCTTTTACAAAAATATACGGATTAAAAAATGTAACAAATGTTACAGGAATTTATAGTTTTTACTATCGGTATACTAACCGCCGCATGGATCGTTTTCCAGGCGGTGAAAGCCATTTTACCCAGGCAGGAATCCAAATCCCCTTGTCCGGGATGCGGTGGGTGTCCAGCCGCCCGCCCGGGAAGGGAGAAAAACCTGTGTCCGGAAAAGCAATAGTGAAATTGTAACAAATGTTACAGAAAAACCCGTATTTTTACGGGTTTTTTTAATTTTCGGGATTTTCGGCGTATTTGAGTTCCATATCGTGGATAAACTCCAGGGCGTGGGGAGCGAGGGTGTCGTTGCGGTCGCGCCACATGTTGAGGCGTGTGAGTTCCTCCTTGCGTGCATCCATCTTCTCGGTGATCGGGAAGGTGGGCAGCGGCAGGGCCGATACCTCTTCGCGCCGGCGCGGACGAATAAATCGGGTGTGCACCTCTTCCTTGCTGCGGGGGCGCCGTGCGGCCTCCCAGGTGAACCCGGGCAGAATCTGGTCGACGTCCGGCGGGATCATATCTATCGGATAAATCACATAATCGGGTTCCCAGCGCCAGATGATATCTTCGATCTGCCGCTCTACGATATAGAACGTGATATCGGCCGATTCGCAGACCATAAATCCCTGCACTTCCCCGGTCTTGTCATCCTCCATGTAGTAGTATGTCTGGCCGTTGCCCAATACGTCGTGCTTGTAGATTTCATTGTCGCGAAACCAGGAGATCATAAATTTCCCCTTTATCTGGTTGAACTGGTTTTCGAGGCTGTCCACCTCCGACGACATAAAGGGGCTGCCGTAGAATTCGGCCTTATAAAGCTGTTCGTCCTTTGTAAAGAGGATCATGACATCCGATACCACCTGGTTCTGGTCGCTCCACAAAACGGGATCGATATGCAGATGGAGTGTGGAGTCTTTGGAGAACCCGACTATCGAATCGCATACGGCCTGGAAGTCGTCGCGAAAGATACGGACGTTATAATAGCCGTAGAATACTCTCTGCACCGAGTCGCTCGGCTCGGTCTGCTCAGTAGGAATTAACTGCGGGGTCGAGGCCGCTATCATTTCCGCCTCGGCCATTACGATACCGATTATGGAGAGAGGGTCGCCCGGTGGTACCGCGATCTCCCGGGAGTCGATTTCGCCCGACATCAGGGCGTAGTCGACGGCATATGCATAGTGATCGAGGTGCATCGAATCGCTGTCGATCTCATCCCGGACATGAAGCCAGAACTCTTCGGGCGCCATCGCCCTCTGGAGGGAATCCGCCGCAACGAGACGGTGCAGCCTTTCGATCAGCTCCCCGTAGGGGCTTTGGTAAACTTCGTAAACCGCCGCCGATTCTTCCTGCCCCAGTTCCGCTTCATCCTTTTCTGGATCTTCCGCCTCGGGCCGGCCGTGTTCCTGGTCGTCGAACCGATCGCTTTCGATAATGTCGATAAGCCGCTCGCCGGTAAGCTCCTCCTCGAGGTGTGTCGCCGATTCTTCCTGAGTGTCAACCTGCTGCTCCTCCGCAGTAACGGTTCCTTTGCGGGCAGCCCGGCGATCGCGTTTCTGCTGTCGTTTCGACGGCTCCTCTTTCTCGTTCGGCCATTCGTCAGGCGGCCCTTCTTCAGGCTGTTTTCCATACTCGGCGGGGAGTTCTCC
>JAJBVJ010000075.1 GCA_020859875.1 Rikenellaceae bacterium | reverse complement strand
CTCGATAACCTTTATCACATTCTTTTTCCTCAGGCAGGACAACCTGTTCCGCAACATGCTGATAGCGCTCTTTCCCCGAAAGTACGAAGAAAATATAGACCGGGCCCTGGCATCGGTCACAAAACTTCTCATCCGCTATTTCACGGGGATAATCGCCGAGTCGGCGACGGTTATGCTTCTGCTTTCATGCACCCTCCTGTTGTGGGGCTTCCCGGCCGAGACGGCGTTCTTTATGGGTTTCGTGGTAGGGGTTTTAAATGTGATACCATATATCGGCCCCATTATCGGAGGTTCGATTTGTATTGCGGTAGGCATCGTTACCCCGCTTGCAGGTGTGAGCCTGGGTAATATGGCACTTATCATATTCGGCTCGGTTATCTTCATCCAGGCCGTAGACAACTTCGTATTACAGCCTTTCCTCTATTCCAACCGCGTGAAGGCTCATCCGCTCGAAATTTTCCTTGTCATCCTCATTGCCGGAAGTATCGCCGGAATCCTGGGTATGCTCCTTGCCATCCCGATGTATACCGTTCTGCGTGTCTTCGCAAAGGAATTTTTCAACAATTTCCGCCTTGTTCAGAAACTAACGGAAAATATTTAGGGGGCGGCTGCCGTTAAAAGACCTCCTTCAGAATTTGTACGGAACGTATCTGGTGGATCGTATCGAGGTGGTAGCCGAAATAGGATAGCATCGCTTCGAGAAATCCCGAACGCGCCCCGCGGGATAGTTTCACACCGGCAAGGTCGTGTATATCGGCCTGAAGCAATTCACTCAAAAGTCGTGTTTTTTCGCGGTCGAACGATAGTCCGTGACCCGGCTCCACGGGGGTATACATCCCCTCCCGAATATCGAACCACGCCGAGGGCGAGTATTCGTTGCCGGGATGGAAACCCAGGTAGGGACTCAACCGGGCCAGGAACCAGATATGGAAATTGGCAACACCGTCGGTCATCCCGTCGAGGGCTTCGACCGAACCGCGCGCGAAATCGAAAACCGGGCTCAGCGGTTCCGCCTCGCGGATCAGCCTGTATAGCACTTCGGCCATAAAAAGGGAGATGGTGCTCTTGCGTATGTCGAAGGGGATCGAGGTCAGGGGAAATGCCGGGCGCACCTCCTTTATACGGTGAAGTTCCATCTTCGGGGATTCGAGCCCCACGAAATCGAGCACGAACATCGGCTGGAAAAGCGCTCCGCCCCGCCCGCGCGATTTTCCGCCGCGTACCCCCTGCACCATATAGGTCTGCCTGCCGACGGTATCGGTCAGCGTGTAAAGAATGAGGGACGTCTCACCGTACTTTACCGTATGCAGAACGATGCCCCTTGCCTTATAAGTCTTCATAGAGGGCTTCTAACAGTGTAGGGAATTATTATTCCGTGCCGATACGGCTTGCAAACACCTTATCGGGCTCACGTAAAATGATATATTGCAGGTACGGTACGGCCCTTTGTTTAGTTTTTCGAAGGCAGGTATGACCAGTGGCGGGAATATTCCATCATCTGGTCTACGTAGCTTTCCGGGTACTCTATCTGGATATCCACAATGTTACCGTTGTCCATCACCGGGTTGTAGACAGGGTTGATAAAGCCCGAATAGGGCGCAATGTCGAGAGCCGCATACCTTTCCAGCAGCTCGCCGTGGAGCTCGGGGTCGACCCGGACACCGTACTTCTCGACCAGTGCCCGGCCGGCGGCCAGGTCGCCGGTGGATTTGATCCTCTGCACCTCTTTCAGAAGCCGTCCGAACAGTTCACGGAGCCGGTCGAAATCGTTAACCACCACATAAGTCTTTCCGTTCTCCACCACCTTTTCGATCACGTTGTCTGCCCGGCCCTGCTCGTAGCACCATTCGCAGATTAATTTGCGGTTGCGCATATGGGCCTGTTCGACGTTCTTTCCCGGCTCGATGCGAACGAGCTGGGTCATCATCCCGTTCATAATATAGCGGGCATATTCGGCTTTACCGACATCCATCGAGGGCACCAGTCCCAGTTCCATCAGTTTCGGATCGGCAATGTAGTAGAGGGCGAACAGGTCGGCACGGGCCTCTTCGAGGGCGGAGCCGTAATTTTTCAGTTCGTCTCCCTTCACTCCCGGGGCAAGCTGTCCCGACCCGTGGCCCAGGCACTCGTGAAGGTCGGTATGGAGATTGTCGGCCAGGGAGCCGTATTTCTCGATCCGTTCGCGGTCTTCCGCGCGGAGCATGAATTCCTCGAGGAAACCGTTGCCCCTGGCCGCCTGGTCGTAAGCGTCGGTAATGTTCTGGATAGTGACCGATTTGGAGCCGTAATCCCTCCTTATCCAGTCGGCATTGGGGAGGTTGACCCCGATAGGGGTCGACGGGTAGCAGTCGCCCCCGAGCATAGCCGCGTTGATGACCTTGGCCGAGACTCCCTTGACCTCCTTCTTTTTGAAACGGTCGTCGATCGGGGAGTTGTCTTCGAACCACTGCGCGTTCGCACTTATCGTCTCGGGGCGGCGGGTAGCCTCGATGTTTTTAAAGTTTATCATCGACTCCCACGATGCCTTCAGACCGAGCGGATCGCCGTAGACCTCCGTAAAACAACAAACGTAGTCCACCGTCGAGAGGGTATCCTGAACCCATAGGATATTGAACTGGTCGAATTCGACAAGGTCTCCGGTCGCATAGAAAGATATGAGCTTTTCGATGGATGCCTTTTGTACGGGATTGGCATATTCGAGAGCTTTTTCGAGCCAGTAGACTATCTTCTCGACGGCCGGCGAGTACATACCGCCTATCTTCCATACCATCTCGACCGGTTTGCCGTCCTCTCCCATTACAAGTTTGCTGTTGAGCCCGTAGGAAACGGGGGTATTGTCGCGCGGGTCGGCCATACGTTCGTAGAATCTTTCGGCCTCCTTCTGGCTCACCCCTTCGTAGTAGTTCATGGCCGATGTCAGGAGCATGTCGGCACCCTCTTGCTGGTTGACCCTGACGGGCATGAATTCCGGATCGAAGATAACCCGGCGCACTATTGCGATCAACTCGTCGGGGGTTCCGTAATCGTCGGGGAATTTTGCTGCCGGGGTCGAAGCCACCAGGGTATCGAAATAATCCTCGCCGAATTCGGGGATAAACTTGTCGCCCGAGTAGTGGTGGTGCACCCCGTTGGCGAACCACACTTTTTTGAGGTACTTTTCGAATGCCGGCCACTGCCCGCAAGAGCGGTCGGCCTCGGCATTCTCGTAGATCGCCTCCAGAGTACGCCTTACCGGGAGGTTATACCGGCAGTTCTGGTCGAAGAGGATATCCCTTCCGCACAGGGCCGCACGGCTCAGATAATAAACGAGCATCTTATCTTCGAGCGAGAGCGAATCGAAGTCGGGCACCCGGTACCTCAATACCTGTATATCGTCGAAGCGGTCGACCCTCCATTCGAATTCCGTCCCGGCGGGCTGGTCTTCACCCCCGCAGGCTGCTGTTCCCAATAATATTACCGACATAATCGCAATCGTTAAAAATCTGTTCATGGCGCCTTCAGTTTGATCCCGACAAAGTTAGGGTTTTTACCCGAATACCGGCAACTCCCCGCCCGGGCTTTTCCCGTAAAAACGCTCCCCGGCAGGAACCCAGTCCGCGGGGAGC
>JAJBVJ010000004.1 GCA_020859875.1 Rikenellaceae bacterium | reverse complement strand
GCACTACAAAGTCGCGTGCTCCCTCCGGGGTGGATTTGATCAGCACCGGGGTTTCGATCTCGAGGAATCCCTCCCCGTCGAGGTATTTACGGACTCCCTGTGCAAGCCGGTGGCGCAGGATCATGGCATTTTTCAGAGGATTACGGCGAAGGTCCAGGTAGCGGTATTTCATCCGCAGTTCGTCTCCCCCGTCGCTCTGGTCCTCTATGGTGAAAGGCGGAACCTCCGAGGGATTGAGGATTTTCAGGGCCGACACAGCGATCTCTATGTCACCGGTGGCCATTTTCGGGTTTTTGGAGGCACGCTCCACGACACGGCCCGTGACCCGGATTACGAATTCCCGCCCGAGGGCTTCCGCCTCTTTGCGTACCTCGGCCGGAGAATTTTCGTCGATCACCAACTGGGTGACCCCGTAGCGGTCGCGAAGGTCGACGAAGGTCATAGCCCCCAGGTTTCGGATTTTCTGCACCCACCCGGCAAGTGTAACCTCCTGTCCGAGGTTTTCGATCCGTAGTTCTCCGCAAGTATGGTTCCTGTACATAGTACCGTGGTTTTTCCCTATTTTTGTAATCGTTGCATCCCCTGAAAAAGAGAACCAAAGGTAATTATTTTATGCACAGCAGTCAAAACGAGGATGAAAAATATATGCGCCGGGCGCTCGACCAGGCGGCCGAGGCGCTCCGGCGCGGCGAGGTTCCCATAGGGGCGGTGGTGGTCTGCGGTGGTATGGTCGTGGCAAGGGGACACAACATGGTCGAGACCCTTACCGATGCCACGGCCCATGCCGAAATGCAGGCCATAACGTCCGCTTCGGAGAATCTGGGAGGTAAGTACCTGGGAGACTGTACTCTCTATGTGACGGTCGAACCGTGTGTAATGTGCGCCGGGGCTGCGGCCTGGAGCCAGATGGGGCGGATAGTATACGGAGCGGCCGATCCCCGGCGCGGGTTCTCAAATTTCGGGGACGGAATCCTGCATCCCAGAACGGAAGTTACGGCCGGTATACTCGAGGCGGAATGCTCCGCGCTGGTCAGCTCGTTCTTTAAGAAATTGCGGGGGTGATTTGGTACTTCAACCCGAATAATATATATTTGTCAGTCAGCGAAAAATGGTATTTGAATATACGCACCGCCCTATTTCCCCGTTATGTAGACAGAGGGCGGCGGAAAATATGACCCGAAACAGATAAAATTAAGATAATCACTATTTGAGACTATGAACAGGATAAAAAATCTTCTGGCGGCCACGGCCGTACTTATTTTAGGGAGCGGAACCCTCGCAGCGCAGGATGTGAACGACGTTATCGACAAGTATAACGCCGCGGCAGAATTATATTCCGCAAAACAATTCTCCGAGGCCATCCCGGCCCTCGAAGATGCCATAGCGGTCGGCCTCGAAGTTGGCCCCGATGCCGCCGAATTGGTGCAGAATGCCCAGAAACTCCTTCCGGGGGCGTATTTCCGCGTCGGCGGTGCATATGTCCAGGCGGGCGATTTCGACAACGCAATAGCCAGCTTCACCAAAGCGGCCGAACTGGCGGAACTATACGGCGATTTGAACGTGATGCGCAATGCTACCGGATGGATATCCAAAGCGTCCAACGCCAAAGGTGCCGACGCCTTCAACGCCAAGGATTATAAAACAGCCATCTCCATCTTCGAAAGCGGCTATGCCGCCAACCCCACCGATACCGATCTTGCCCTGAACCTTGCCAAAAGTTACGGCGAGGACGGCCAGCTGGACAAAGCCCAGGAGGTATACGGCCAGATAATCGGCCTTTCGCACAGCAAATATGCCGAAGCGGTGGCGCAGGCGAAGGAAGAGCTTGCTGTCTATATAATCACCGCGGCAAACGAAGCCAACGCTGCCGGCAACGTAAACGGTGCTTACGAACTTCTGGATTCTTTCCTGGCGATCGCTCCCGACAGTCCCACGGCGAATCTGATATATATCCAGATCGCCACTAACCAGAAAAACTGGGATAAGGTGATCGAAAAGGGAGAGGCGGCAGCCGAGTCGCAGACCGACGAAGAACTGAGGAGCAATGCCTACTTCCTGCTCGGGGCTGCCTACCAGAACAAGGAGAACAAGGCTAAAGCCATAGAGAACTACCGCAAGGTGACCGCCGGCCCCAATGCAGGCAATGCACGCACCCAGATCAGCAACCTGAATAAATAGGGACGGCTTCCGGCCTGTAACCCTATAAAAGAATGCGCCCGAACATCGGGCGCATCTTTTTTATGGGTAACGGCTTACAATCCTTCCCGGCCGATAGGCCGTTAAAGAGTGGAATAGATCGGCAAATTATTATCTTTGCAGACTTTTACGAATAATTCCATGGAATACGGTTACGGGAAAATATGGAAGATAACCTACCCGGTGCTTATAAGCCTGCTGATGCAGCAGCTGATCGGCATCACCGATACAGCTTTCCTCGGACGTGTGGGCGACGGCGTGGTGGCCCTGGGCGCTTCGGCCCTGGGGGGCATCTTCTATCTTGTGATGTATGTGATCGGTTTCGGTTTCAGCGTTGGTGCCGAAATTTTGATGGGACGGCGCAACGGCGAGAAACAATACAGTGCCATCGGAGAGATATTCGGCCACGGCATGGTATTCCTTATGGCTTTGGCCCTGGCAATGTTCGTTATATCCGAGGCATTCGCCCCGGCTATTCTGGGGGCTTCGATCTCTTCCGACGCGGTCTACGACGCCACGATCATATACACCCGGTGGCGGGTAGCGGGATTGTTCTTTTCCTTCGCCGGAATAATGTTCAGGGCCTTCTACATGTCCGTGACCAATACGAGAATATTGACGGTAAACAGCCTGGTGATGGTGGCAAGCAATGTCGTTCTGAACTATCTGCTGATATTCGGGAAACTGGGTTTCCCGGAGCTGGGCATCGCCGGTGCGGCCATCGCATCCGTTATTTCGGAGGTGATCTCGATGCTCTTTTTCATCGTCTATACCCGCCGTATAAAAGACCACCGCATCTACGGGCTCATGCGGCGCAGGCGGTTGAAATGGAGTGTACAAAAACAGATACTGAGCGTTTCGGGCTGGACGATGATCCAGTTTTTCGCCTCGTGCGGGACATGGCTCTTCTTCTTTGTGGCGATCGAACACCTGGGCGACCGATCGCTCGCCATATCGAACATAGTGCGGAACGTCTCCGCCCTGCTCTATCTTTTCGTCTCGGCATTCGCCACGACCGGCAGTGCCATGGTGAGTAACCTTATGGGCAAGGGAAAACAGGATGAGGTGATGCCCCTGTGTGGGCGTATCATTAAGATGTCGGCCGTATGTACCCTTCCGCTGATCCTCTTTGCGGCCCTCTTCCCGCAGGCGATAATAAGGATTTATACCGACAATCCCGGCCTTATCGAAAGCTCCATCCCGTCGCTTATGGTAATGCTCGGGGCCTATATCGTCGCGGTACCGGCCTACGTCTATTTCCTTGCGATCTCAGGAACGGGCAATACCCGGGTCACTCTCTGGATCGAACTCTTTATACTCTCGATCTACGTCTCATATACATGGCTGACGGCAATCCACCTGCGCACCGACATTGCGGTTGTGTGGGTGACCGAATCGATCTACCACCGCCTGTTGCTCGTTATCTGCTGGCTCTAGATGCGGTACGGGCCGTGGAGGGAATAGAAGAATTTAG
>JAJBVJ010000269.1 GCA_020859875.1 Rikenellaceae bacterium | reverse complement strand
ATTATTTACGCCGGTGAGCCAGTGAGCCTAGCCGTGCGCCACGAGCCCTGAGTCCCGATCATTAGCCCGAGTTCCGAACCGTTGGCATCTATGCCCCTTCCTCTTCCGCAACCACCGCCTTATCGTTGCGGCCGTCCACGAAGATATATAGGTCGCGTGGAAAGGTTACCCGGCGGAAATATTCCCCCTCCCACGACGCGGGCATGGCGTCGAGAGCCGCGGCGTCGAACCGGCCGTCGCCCGAGAAGGGATTTATGGTCATATAACCCACCCCGAACGAGGTGAGGTTCTGGAAGAAATGGGTGCCCTGGCTCGGCTCGACCCGGAAATCCTCGAGACCCATCTCCACGATGACCCTCGCCTGCGAAATATCCGGCCAGCGGACGGGAATCCCCAGCCACGGGTCGCTCGAACCCCACCGGCCGGTGCCGACCAGCACATAGCCCGTCTCGTCTTTGGCAAGGGCGGCATTGAGTTTACGCAGTTCCACCGCCATCTTCTCGGTGTCCTTGGCCTGGAAGGCGCCGGTCTTGATATAGATTATATCTTTCACCCCTTCGATTGCCCCGATCCCGAGGGCGCTGTCGCTGTAAAGGAGAGCACGGGAGGTGTCGACTGTCGACCAGTCGAGGGTACCCGTGCCGTGCGGATCGACCACGGGGCGTATCTGCAGGAAATTGAAAACGGCCTCCCGTCCCAAGGGGACATCCATATTCACGGCGAATTCCATCTCTACGGGTGTGCGCATTTCCCGCTCGCCCATTTCGAGCAAATCGCACAGTATCTCCGCGAGGGGGAAGGTATCGTATTTAAGGATGCGCGAGAAGGTTATGATCTTACGGCCCTGGGTGAAACTGCTGTCCGAGAGGGACTGGTTCTGCATATCCCACGTCGAGGCCGCATGCCTGAGGTTGCGGAACGCTTTTACCGTCGGGGAGTTTATATCGAACCGCCGCAGGTTTACCGCATCGTCGATCGATGTTTTGAACTCTTCGGGTTGGAGGCTGAGGGCATACATCTCCCTTTGGGTGTCGCGCAGGGCGAGTTCCGGCTGGGATAGCTGGAGTACGTTCTTGGGGTAACGCGGCGAAAAGCGCAGGGTCTGGCCCCCCTCGACGACGAGTTTACCGAGCCCGAAGGCTATATTTGCGATGCCGTCGCCGGGTTTTTCGTCTCCGATAGGGTAGAAGTTGAGCGAACGCGCCACACCGGAGAGGGTCGGAAAGTAATATCCGTTGTCCTCCGTACCGCAGACCTGTTGTATGACGATAGCCATCTTTTCTTCGCTCAGCAGATTGGCAGATGCGGTAATGTAGGCGCGGCTGGCGGCGAAGTAGACCGACGCATAGACGCTTTTTATAGCCTTCCCGAGCAGGCGGAGCATCTGATCGGGGTTGTCGGTGTCGGGGATCATATAGGTCGAGTAGATCCCGGCAAAGGGCTGGTAGTGCGAATCTTCGAGTTTCGAGCTGGAGCGGATGGCCAGCGGCCCACGGATATATTTTATTACCCGGCGCAGGTATCCTATAAGGTCTTCCGGCAGCCGGGAACTTACGAATTCGGAAAGAATCTCCTCGTCGCTGACATCGGCGTTAATGACATATTTGAGCCCGTTCTCCTTTATGAAGCGGGCGAAATAGGCGGTGGCTATTACGACGGTACGGGGGATGAGTACCCTCACGCCCGGATATTTGTCGTAGAACTTATACTTCTGGAGCATACTGTTGAAGAAGGCCAGCCCCCGGGCCTTGCCCCCGAGCGACCCGTTGCCGATCCGTGCGAAGCCGATCGCCTCGTTGTAGGAGTCGGGATCGAATTTAGCCACTACACCCTGTCCGAGCAGGATCCGGTAGTCGCGGATGGTGCCGCGGATATAGTCGCGCATTTCCCGGGGCGATGTAAAAGAATCGCAGGGGCGTTTTTTCATCGCCGCGGCGATCGAAAAAAGCCCGCGTGAATAGAGCCACTTGGAGAGGTGGTTCTGTGAAGCGTGGTAGATCAGCACCTCGTCCGGAATCTCGGCAAGCAGTTTTTCCATCTGGCGCAGATCGTGTGCCCGGGCGATCGGTTCGCCGGTTTCGAGGTCGCTGAATACGAAATCCCCGAAGCGGAACTCGCTGCTGATATATTCCGACAGCTCCATAATGAGGGTCTTGGAATATTTGACCAGAAAGCCCACACCCAGCTGGTCTGCGATCCCGCGCATGCTCTCCTGCGACGACTGCAAAAGGAAGGGCATATAGGGATCGTCTTTTTTTATGAGCCGGCACAGTTCGATACCCGCATCGAGCTTCTCGGCCTGCGGCGGATCGTTCTTGTCGACGACAAAGCCCACGTCCGAGATCACACCCAGAAGGTTCTCCTTGTACCGCTGGCAGAGCTCGACGGCTTCGGTGAGGTTTGTGGCCAGCAATATCTTCGGACGGGCACGTTTGCGAAGCATCTGCTGCTGCTCGTTCAGGGCTTCCTTCAAAAACTCGTTACTCTGTGTGAGCACCAGCTTGTATATTGCCGGGAGGTAGGTAGAATAATACCTGACCGAATCCTCCACAAGCAGGATCGACTGCACCCCATGGCGCAGGATATCGTCGTCGGCATTCATCCTGTCCTCTATTAGCTTGATTATGGCAAGGATGAGGTCGGCACTCCCGTACCAGAAGAAAATGTAATCGATCGCCGAACGGTCCTGGGATTCGATCTTTTCGGTTATGTCCCTCGAAAAGCTGGTGAGCAGGATGAAGGGCAGGTCGGGCTTCATCTCTTTGACCGTCCTGGAAGAGCTGAATACGTCCCGCTCGCCGACATTGTACATACTTATAACCAGGTCGAACTCGCCGCCCTTTTCCAACTCGGCAAGGGCCTCGTCGGTAGTGGTTACGCGGGTGAACGAGGGTGGATTGCTCAGGTTGAGGTCCATATATTCGCTGTTTATCTGCGATTCTATATGGCCGTCTTCCTCGAGTATGTAGGCGTCGTAACTGCTGCAGATCAAAAGTATGCTCTTGATGCGCTTCTGCATGAGCGAACGGTAATCCGTCCCGGGTTCTATGTTTTCCTCTTCGATCATGGGATATATCTTTCAAGTGGAGTGTGCCGATGGTGCCAAAAGACAAAAATATACAAATTGCGGAAAGTTTAGTAACTTTGGATGCCCTGTCACAGCGGGGCTTCTCCGGCAAAACATAGACCGAATGGCAGAAAAATATATATTGGAAGCGGTGACCACGCGCAGGCAGGTGCGCGAATTCCTCGATTTTCCTAAAAAGCTCTACTGCGGCAATCGCTACTATGTCCATCCCCTGGACGGCGACATCGAAAGCCGGTTCGACCCGGCAAAAAACGGACTGCTTCGGGACGGGGAGGCCGTAAGGTGGCTGCTGCGTGATGGGGAAGGACGGGTCGTGGGCCGGATAGCGGCTTTCTACAACCCGGAGGTGGCCGCCCTGAACGAACAGCCAACGGGAGGATGCGGGTTTTTCGAGTGCATCGACGACCAGCCTGCCGCCGACATGCTCTTCGACGCTGCCCGCGACTGGCTGAAAAGCAGGGGGATGGAGGCGATGGACGGCCCCATCAATTTCGGGGAGCGCGACCAGTGGTGGGGGCTGCTCGTCGAAGGGTTCGAATTCCAGCCCTTATATGCCAATCCCTATAATTTCCATTACTACAAAAAACTGATTGATAA
>JAJBVJ010000225.1 GCA_020859875.1 Rikenellaceae bacterium | reverse complement strand
ACTGCTTTATTGTGGCCAGCGGACTTGTAGGCGATGCCGAGACGGCAATTTTGCCGGATTTCGCATGCGGTCTTCGACCCGGCGGCAAAGTTCTGCCCGCCCAGTTCCCCCCCCCCTGCACATTCACAGCCCTTATGTTTCGAGGGACATGACGGGGCCTTGCAGTCGGCAATACGTATCGGAAGGCTGTTCCACCCCCGGACGCATCCCGATTTTATTCCGATGCAGGTCGTTACGGCCATATTGGGAGGTTATTTCGGTTCGAGGCTCGTGCAAAACCTCCGCGAGGAGCGGGGCTATACTTATGGTGTTTTTGCCGGGATGGTAAATATGGAATACGAAGGCTACATAGCCGTCGCCACGGAGGTGGCCCGCGATGCCACGGTCGATTCGGTGACCCAGATATATCTCGAAATGGAACGGCTTGCCACGGAAAAAGTGACCAGGGAAGAGCTGCAGATCGTAAAGAATATTATGACGGGCGAGGTGATGCGTATTCTCGACGGGCCGTTCGGGATAGCCGACGTTACGATCGAGAATATACAGAACGGTACGGATAATACCTACCTCGACAGATTTCTGGAAGAGGTGCGTGGGATAACCCCCGGGAAGGTACTCGAGACCGCACAAAAATATCTCGATCCCGATGCCTGTACGACCGTAGTGGTGGGCGATCCGGTTCTCGAAAAGTATTTCAATACGGGGGCCTCCCTGGAATAACGGACTTCACACGGTATAATTCAAAATAAAGAGGGCGGTTACCGCCCTCTTTAATTTACCCTTTTCGCAAAGATTAAACTATTCCCTGTTCGACCATGCTGCGGGCAACCTTCATAAAGCCGGCTATATTGGCCCCCTTCATATAATTTATATATCCGTCCCTTTCGGTTCCGTATTCTACGCAGGCATGGTGGATCGAAGACATTATCTGTTTGAGCCGCTCGTCCACTTCCAATGCGCCCCAGTTGAGCTTCATAGAGTTCTGGCTCATTTCGAGTCCCGATGTGGCGACCCCGCCCGCATTTACCGCCTTGCCGGGGCCGTACAGTATTTTGTTTTCCAGCAGCAGGTCGATGGCCTCGGGTGTGCATCCCATGTTCGAAGCTTCGGCCACGCAAATCACCCCGTTTTTTATAAGGATCTCGGCATCGTCCCCGTCCAGCTCGTTCTGTGGCGCACAGGGCAGGGCTATATCTACCTTGACACCCCACGGCTTTTGCCCGGGATAGAATTCGGAGCCGGGGAAACGGTCGGCGTAAGGAGATACGATGTCGTTGTTGGAAGCCCGGAGCTCGAGCATATAATCGATCTTATCCCGGTCGAGGCCGTTCGGGTCGTAAATATATCCGTCGGGGCCCGAGATCGTAAGGACTTTGGCGCCCAGTTCGGTGGCTTTCTTTGCCGCTCCCCAGGCCACATTGCCGAATCCCGATATCGAGATCGTCTTCCCTTCGAGCCTCTCGCCCGCCGTTTCCAGCATCTGTCGCAAGAAGTAAACCGCACCGAACCCCGTCGCTTCGGGCCGGATCAGCGAACCGCCGTAGGTAAGTCCTTTTCCGGTGATAACCCCGGTATTTTCGCGGGCCAGCTTGCGGTACATTCCGTATAGGTAGCCGACTTCCCGGGCTCCCACGCCTATATCGCCTGCCGGAACGTCGGTTTCGGGGCCGATGTAGCGCCAAAGTTCGGTCATAAAAGCCTGGCAGAAGCGCATTATCTCCCTGTCGGATTTGCCGCGCGGGTTGAAATCCGATCCCCCTTTGGCGCCCCCCATGGGCAGGGTGGTGAGGGCGTTCTTGAATATCTGCTCGAAACCGAGGAATTTAAGTATGCTCAGGTTCACGCTGCTATGGAAACGAAGGCCGCCTTTGTAAGGCCCAATGGCGTTGTTGAACTGTACGCGATAGCCGATATTGACATGTACGGTGCCCTTATCGTCTTCCCAGGGTACTTTGAAGATAAAGACCCTGTCGGGCTCCACGATCCGTTCGGCGATCTTCGCCGCTTCGAATTCGGGATGTTCGTTATAAACCTCCTCTATCGTTGTGAGAACTTCCCGTACGGCCTGCAGATATTCGCTTTCACCCGGATGCCGACGTTCGAGCTCGGCCATCAGATTGTTAACGTCCATAGCTGTTTTGGTTTTAAATCGTCACCAAATATAACAAATATTTTTAACGATCGTTATCTTTTCGGAAATATTTTAATACGATCCTTCCAAGGTCGATCTACCTTTTGATTAAGCCTTTTCAAAAACGGGGCAAATTTTCCGGAAAGGCAAAAAGAGCGCCTCTCCGCACGGGTAAAATAAGGGCGGCCGAAATATTCGGCCGCCCCGAAACCGCGAAAAGTCCTACTCGACCTTTGTCCAGGTCATACCGTCGGGGATGTCGTATGTATTACGGACATAAGGTTTATTGGGATCTTCACCGGCAGGAATCACTCTTATAATTTCCTCGAGTTTTCCGTTTTTTGATACTGCTTTGGTTAAATCATTCTTATCGATTATAAACTCCCAGAAACCATTTACTTTACGTTCCGTATCATTGAACCAAAAATTCATACGGTAAGGGTCTGGTAATTCCAAAAGCATATATTTTATTATAGCATTTTCAATATTATCCGGGGTTTCACGCACAACATTTCCGTTCTCTTTATATATTATCCTACCCCATACGGTTTCTCTTTCGCTCAAATCAGAGAGTTTGAACATTTCTCTTTTTATAATCAACTCATAGGTTATATTTCCTTGTTTTGCTATCCATTTTCCGTGGAAAATATTGGTATTGTTTTTTATTTTACCAGAAAAATCTCTTTGAGAATATAATGCTGAACAAGACAATAAAAAAAGCATTGTCGCAATAAAGAATATTTTTTTCATTGTTTAGAAGTTTTTAATCAAAGCAATCGTCTATAATTTCAATGCTTCCATCGAAGGTATAACCTTGGAAAGCGTCGCCGTTCTTACGCATGAATTTCATACCGGTATTGTTGCGGTAAAATAAGGGCGGCCGAAATATTCGGCCGCCCCGAAACCGCGAAAAGTCCTACTCGACCTTTGTCCAGGTCATGCCGTCGGGGAAGGGATCGGTTTGGTTCCAGCCCGGTCTTTTTTGATAGCTTTTGATAGAATCGAATCTTAATACGGCTTTTTTCGGATCATTTTCATCAATTATAAAATCTAAATCGCGTTCGAATCTGCCATCCAAATCCCGATAAATAAAATTAATCTCAAATGGATCATAATCCCAACCGGATCTAATCACCGCTTCATCCACATTATCGGCGGTTTCCCGTACTTTCTCTCCATTCTCAAAATAGATTACCTTACCCCAAACATACTCTCTTTTTCCCGGCTGGACTATTTCCCCTCCCTCAATTATCATAAAATCTCTTTTAATGACTATTTCATATTGATTATTGCCCTGTTGAGCTCTCCATGTACCATGAAATATATCGGTATTTTCCTTAATGGTTCGGGGCAGGTCGCTTTTTTGTGAAAAAGACATAGAAGGTATTAAACCCGAAATCAAAAGAATGAAAACTATTTTTTTTCTCATTATCTGAATTTTTATTTCAACAATCGTCGGTAAGAAAATAGTTACCGTTATAGAAATACCCTTCGAAGGATTCGCCGTTCTTCTTCATGAATTTCATTCCGGTATTGTTCTTGGATAGAAACCATG
>JAJBVJ010000239.1 GCA_020859875.1 Rikenellaceae bacterium | reverse complement strand
CCCCGGGGCCGGAGCCTCCGGCCCCGGCCAAATGCTTCGACCGCTACGCCCCGAGCCACCCCTACCGGCGGCCCGTTTCCGGTTTAGGGCCTACCTGCCCCCGGCCAAATGCTTCGACCGCTACACCCAAGGGCCACCCCTGGGTCACGAATGACCGACACGTATCGAAAATTACCCTTTTCGTTCCGCCGGGCCGACGACACCGGATGTGCTATCCGCACGTTCGCTTCGGTCGGTTTCTTAAAAGACAGAAAATTACCCGATGCCCGCAGGGCCGACCTACCGGCCACAATTTCACGGCCAGGATCCCGACAAAGATTCTCCGCTCAAACCCTTCGACAATTCGGCCAATAGCCATTGCCTGCCGGCAGCATAAGAATCGTGTTGGGGGAAGCTCCGGGGGTGATAATTACTCCCTTACCTGTCCGTTGCCTGTGACGATATATTTGTATGAAGTCAGTTCGACAATGCCCATAGGGCCACGGGCATGGAGTTTCTGTGTACTTATACCGATCTCCGCTCCCATTCCGAACTGGGCCCCGTCCGTAAAGGCGGTCGAGGCGTTTATGTATACACATGCCGCATCCACCATGCGGGAATAGAGCCGCGCCGTTTCGGGATTCTCGGTAATAATAGCCTCGCTGTGCATTGAGGTATAACGGGTAACGTGCTCTACGGCCCCGGCCAGGGAGTCTACCGTCTTTACCGCCATCTTATAGTCCATAAACTCCGTACCGAAACTCCGATCCCCGGCCCGCTCCAGAAGCCCCGCCGGATAGTGCCCTTCCAGGGCGGCGAACGAGGATTCGTCCGCATATATTATGACGTTCTTCCGGGCCAGCGGCCGGCAAATGTGCGGCAGGTCGGCCAATCGGCCGCGGTGGATTACAAGGCAGTCGAGGGCGTTGCAGACGCTTACCCGGCGGGTCTTGGCATTGTAAACTATATCGGCGCCCTTTGCGGCGTCCCCGTCCATATCGAAATAGGTGTGGCATATCCCGGCACCGGTCTCGATCACCGGCACCTTCGAATTGTCGCGGACAAAATTAATAAGCGAAGAGCTCCCCCGGGGAATTATAACGTCCACAAGGCCCACGGCAGACATCATTTCGGCGGCGGACGAGCGGTCGGACGGAAGCAGGGTAACCACCCCCTCGGGTACTCCGTTTTCGGCCATTACCTCCCGGATTATTTCCACTATCTTCCGGTTGGAATATTCGGCATCGCTTCCCCCTTTCAGCACGGCGGCATTGCATGTTTTGAAACAGAGCGAAAATACGTCGAAGCTGACGTTCGGACGCGCTTCGTAAATTACCCCTACCACCCCGAACGGAACCCTCACCTTCTCGATTTCGAGCCCGTTGGAAAGTACGCTCTCGCAGATCGTCTCCCCTACCGGCGATTCGAGCAAGGCTACGTTTCGTATATCGGCCGCTATCCCTTCGATCCTCTGCCGGTCGAGCATCAGCCGGTCGTAGAGAGGATTTGCGGGATCCATCCTTTCCAGATCGAGGCGGTTGGCCTCGACAAGGTCGGACCAGCGGACTTCCGCCCGCTCCGCTACCTGTATCAGCACCCGGTCGATCACCTCCCGGTCGAGGAGGGCAAGTTCCCGGGAAGCTTCCCGGGCCTGGACGAGCATTTGTCTTATCTGCATATATTCGGGTCTCGATCCCCGGCCTGTACTTCGGGCTCGAGGAACATGTAATCGTAATGGATAAAGGGCTTGCCGCCCTTGCGGCCGGCACTCTCTTTGGCCTCGGCGCTCGGGAGCGCGATGCGTCCCACACCGATAGTGCGGCCGTCGGGAGCCACGATGTCGACGATTTCATCCCTGTCGAACTCCCCGTCGACCCTGGTCACCCCTACCGGCAGAAGGCTCGTTGCCGCCGGGCACCGCAGGGCCTGGTAAGCGCCTTCGTTTATATGGATGGCGCCCTTGGAAAATCCGTCGCTGTGGGCGATCCACTTTTTCACCCCCGAGAGTTTTTTCTCTGCCGGGTGGAATCGGGTACACGGCACGTCGGCACCTTCCAAAACGGCCCCGATTATACCTTCCCGCTTCCCGTTTGCGATCACCACCGGGATTCCCTCCCCGGCGACCTTCCGCGCCGTTCGGCTCTTGGTCAGCATCCCGCCGCGGCCGAACTGCGAACGCGAGGGGGCTATCACGGCAGCCATTTCGCCTTCACCGGGTCTGACATCGCGGATAAGGGAGCATCCGGGAGCGGACGGGTCGCCGTCGTAAACCCCGTCCACATTGGTGAGGATAACCAGCGCCGCGGCATCCATCATTGCGGCTATGATTCCCGAGAGTTCGTCGTTGTCGGTGAACATGAGTCCCGTAAGGGATATGGTGTCGTTCTCGTTTACCACGGGGATCACCCCACAGCGGAGCATCACCTCCATGCAGTTCTTCTGGTTGAGGTAGTGGCCGCGGGTCGAGAGGGATTCTTTGGTGGTGAGCACCTGCCCGCAGGTAATCCCCCAGTCGCGGAACATATCGTAATAACGGTTGATGAGTTTGGCCTGCCCGACGGCCGAAAAGAGCTGGCGGGAGGATACCGTATCGAGACGGCCCGCCCGCGGGCCCAGCTCCCCGCGGCCAGAGGCCACGGCACCCGAGGAGACCACGATAAATTCCGTCCCCGCTCGATGCAGGGCGGCGATCTGGTCTACCAGCGACGACATGCGGGTAACGTCCAGCGTCCCATCCTCGCGGGAAAGTACGTTGCTTCCTATTTTTACAACTACCCTTCCGTAGCTTCGTTCCTTCATTCCTGTTCGTTGGGTTCTATTTTGTGGCTTCCAGCCCCGATATGACAGCCCGGGTGAAGCCCCCGTCTTCCATGGCCTGAAGCCCTTTGAGGGTGATGCCGCCAGGGGTCGTCACCTTGCTTATCTCCTCCTGCGGCTCGCTTCGGTTATGGCGGAGCATGGCCACCGCACCGTCCACCGTGGCCAGCACGATCCGAAGCGCCACATCTTCCGGAAGACCGAGCGTGACCCCGCCCTGTGCGGAAGCCTCTATATACTTGTAAGCATAGGCGATCCCCGACGAGGAGAGGGCCGTTACGGCCTGCATCTGGCTCTCGCCCACCTGGAACACCTCGCCGAGCGGGGCGAAAAGGTTATGCACGAGGGTATCGTGGTTGGAGTTGCCGTTATAGGAGGCGATAAATGTAACGCTTTTGCCTATGGCAATGGCCGTATTGGGTATCACGCGGTAGAGCGCCGGGCCGCCGTAACGCTCGGCATCGATGTAATCGCCTATCTGTTCGAAGGTTACCCCGGCGGCGATCGAGACCACGGCCTGCCGCTGCCTGTCGATAACCCCGGATATCTCCCCCATCACCTGCTCTACCAGCCACGGTTTCACCGCGACCACCACAAGGTCGGCTTCTTTGGCCCCCTGGGAATTGTCGACCGAGTAGGTCACCTTCCACCCCTGCCGGTCGAGATTTTTTACCAATGTGTCGGTGGGATCGCAAATCGTTATATCCTCAGGCTTTACCGTTCCGGTGAGCAGGGCACCCCTTGCGATCGCACCCCCCATGTTCCCGGCTCCAATTACTGCAATTTTCATAGCGGTTCATTTAACGGGCGGGCTACTTTGTCAATGGCAATGAGCCGGTATCCGTGCCCGTAATTTTACAAATTTAGTATATTTTAAACATTTCCTTATATTTTCTTACACTCCGTA
>JAJBVJ010000249.1 GCA_020859875.1 Rikenellaceae bacterium | reverse complement strand
GCCGCTCTTTTGTTCGAAGTTCTTTCCGGCAGGGATTGCCTAAGGGTGTATAATCGGAACGCTCTTCTCAGCCATCTTTTTTCAGGAACTCGGACGGGCTTTGACGGTAATACTTTTTAAATGCCTTCGTAAAATAGGAGGGCGATGAGAAGCCGGTTTCGTAAGCGGCCTCCGAAATGCTTTTACCCTCTTTCAGAAGCCCGATGGCCCTTTTCAGCCGTATCACGCTTATCAAATCGTTCGGGGAGTAGCTGGTAACCGATTTCAGCTTCCGGTAGAGCTGGGCTCTCGAAATGCCCAGATGGGCGGCTATCGTGTCGATATTCAGCTCGGGCTGTTCCATATTGGCCTCCACATAATCCCGAAACTGCTTGAGGAACTGTTGTTCGAGCCCTGCCAATTTCGCCTTTCTCTCGCCCGTGATATAATTATCGGCGAAGGTTTCTTTCATTCTCCTGCGGTTCTCGATTAGTTTTCGCAAGCGGATGGTCAGCAGCTGCGGATTGAACGGTTTGGGGATGTATGCGTCAGCTCCCGACTCGAAGCCTTCGGCTTTCTGCTCGTCCAGGGCGCAGGCAGTAAGCAGTATGACGGGGATGTGGCTGGTGAGGATGTTTCCTTTCAGCCGCCGGCACACTTCGAACCCGTCCTTACCTCCCATCATTACGTCGGAAATTACGGCGTCGGGGATGCGGTCGACGGCCTTTTCGAGCCCCTCCTCCCCGTTGTAGGCCTGCAGTATGCGGTATTCGGCCCGCAGGATCGACAACAGGTATTTCTGCATATCGACGTTATCCTCGACCACCAGGATCAAAGGTTTATCGCCCCCGGGGTCTTCCTGATCGCGGGCCTTTTCGAGTGCGGGAAGCAGCTCGGCGTTGAACAGTCCGCGCGAGTAATCGTAATCGTACTGGCCGGAAGGAGATTCGACCGGTCGCGAGGGATATTCCACGGGCAGGATCACAGTAAAGGTCGTCCCCACTCCGTCGATGCTTTCGACCTCGATACTACCTTCGAGTACATCTACCAGTGCGCTGGTGAGCGCCAGCCCGATCCCGGTACCCGAATCGTTGATGCTCACCTTGTAGAACCGGTTGAAGATATTTTTTATCTTGTCCGCCGGGATTGCATCCCCTGAGTTATAAACCCTCAGTACCATGCATTTCCTTCCCTCTTTTACCGACGGTCGAACTTCGACCCGTATCCTGCCCCCGGCCGGGGTATGTTTGAAAGCATTGGAGAGCAGGTTGTAATAGATCTTTTCGAGTTTCTCCCGGTCGAATACCCCTTCCAGCCGGGCGGTGTCCGTCTCCATTTTAAAAGAGACCCCGAGGCGTGCGGCATAATCGGCGAGCACTACGTTGAGTTCCTTCAGGAAAGAGAGTATATCCCCGCCGGAAAGCGAAAGCTGCATTTTTTCATTCTCGATCGTGCGGAACTCGATGATCTGGGAGATAAGCCGAAGCAGCCGGCTGCTGTTACGGCTCACCAGACTCAGCATCTCCCTCTGCGACGGGGAGAGGTTGTCCGCGGCAAGGAGGCTTTCGACCGGACCCATAATAAGGGTCAGGGGGGTGCGGAATTCGTGGGAAATGTTCGTAAAGAAAACGAGCTTGGCCTGGGTGGCCTCCTCGAGCCTGGCAGATAGGGTTATAAGCTGTTCCTTCTGCGACTGCAGTATTTCGGCCTGTTGGCGAATTTCGGCATTCTGGTGTGCCAGCAGAGCGTTTACCCTGCTCTTGGAGCGGTAAGCCACCACGGTCACCGCCAGCAATACCGAGATGAGAAGCAGAATGGCTATCGTGGCATAGAAGAGCGACCGCTGGTTGTCGTAGCGGATGGTACTTTTATCGAGAAGGTCGAACAGCGATTCGAGTTTAGCCTGCTGCTCGGATATCTGTTCGGTCTGTAAAATGATAGTACGGACATTGTTCCTGTCCACCACGGCGGTACCGAGACGATTCTCGCGCTCGAAAGATTTACCCGTCAGAATCTTTACGGCAAGGTCAACCACCTTATCCCCACCGGTCGGATATATAAAGGAGGCGTCGACGAGCCCCCGCCGGATATATTCCATTCCGATGCCGGGAAGAGCGTCCACCCCGATAATTACCGGGCGCTTACCGCTATACCGGGTAACCGAGCCGTGAACCCCGAGAGCCATCGGGTCGTTCATGGCGAAAACCAGGTCGATATGACCGCACTCGTCCATAACCTGGTCCATCTGCTGCCGGGCTTCCTCCTGCAGGAAATTGCCCCACCGCTCGGCCACTATCGCAATATCTTCATGGCCGCCGATGCCGTCGATAAATCCGGCATACCTCTCCGAATCGGATGTCGAGCCGTTCCAACCGCGCATCACCACGATATTCCCCTCACCGGAGAGCACTTCGGCGGCGTAGTGTCCGGCTTCGAGTCCGAGCTGGTAGTTGTCCGCTCCCACATAGGCCGTATAGTCCTCGGTGTCAATCTTCCTGTCGAAAAGGATGACGGGAATGCCGTTGTCGAAGGCCCGGCGAACCACGGGGGTGATGGCGGCCGCCTCGTTGGGTGAAACGACCAGCAGGTCGACTCCGCGCTCGATCAATTCCTCTATATCCCGGATTTGTCGGGGGGTATCGTCGCTTACGGTTCTTATATCGAGCGAAAGGTCGATGTCATGGTAATACAGCACTTCGCGCAACATTTCGTCGTTCATGGTCTTGCGCCATGCGTCGTCGCTGCACTGGGAAACACCTATCAGATATTGCCTGCTCTTCTCCCTTCCGCACGATACGCATAATATCGCCGACAGGAGCGCCACCGTCACTAATTTTTTCATAAGCCAGTTGTTTGCCTGGGTTTCGGGTTAAGGGAAACCGTATCCTCTGAATGCCGATCTAGGTGGTCGGAAAAACCCTGCCGTAAAAAGCAGTGGTAACAGAGAACAAAAAGCCGCGGGTATATCCCGCTAAGCCCGGTTAATTCAAGGTTGTAAAACTCTCGCGGGATATTCCGCTATTGCTACATATCAAACGCAAAAAGCACCGCACAGTGTATGTACGGCGCTTATTATTTAGTGGTGCAGGCTGTCACAAGTCCAGTTGTTGAATCAGCGAGGGCGGAAGTTCAGGCATTGCTCCGATGCAGGTGCACACGTAGGCGGAGACGAGCACCGCCGCCCGGTGGGCTTTGGCGATATCGCCCGTTTTGAGGTAGGCCGCAATGAAGCCGGCCGTAAAGGAATCTCCGGCACCGACCGTATCGGCAACTTCGACCAGCGGGGTCTCGACGAACGATACCGTGCCAGTTGCGGAATCGATTACATAACTTCCGTCGGTGCCTTTGGTAAGTATCACCAGTTTAAGACCGTATCTGGCCATGAGGTTTCGGCATACCTCCTGTTCCGAAAGGCCCTCCCAGCCGAACATGCGGGCAACCGCTACGACTTCCTCGTCGTTGATCTTCAGTATGTCGGTCACAGCGAGAGAGGAATCTATCAACTCGGCATCATAAAAGTGCTGGCGAAGGTTTATATCGAATATTCGAAGACTTCCTTCGGGCATCAACTCCAGGAAATTCCTTATGCTCTTTCTCGATACCTCGCCGCGCTGGGCCAGCGAACCGAAACAGACGGCGGCACACTCCGAGGCAATCTCCCGGGTTGCTGCGGTGAAGGGGATATTGTCCCAGGCCACATTTTCACGGATCTGGTAGCATGGTAC
>JAJBVJ010000184.1 GCA_020859875.1 Rikenellaceae bacterium | reverse complement strand
CTCCCCGTAAGGTAACCACGCACTATCATCTCCACCGGGAAGGGGTCGCACCGGCGGCCTACGGTTACCATAGGGTCGGGGCAGGCGATCTTCCAGTTGGGACAAATATCTGCCGTCGCATCGAGGAACTTGGAAGCTATCTGATTTAGAACCTGGCCTTTGAAAGGTATGCCGCGGGGAAGTACAACGTCGAATGCCGAGATACGGTCTGTGGCTACCATTACCAACAACTTACCGTCGATGTCGTAAACGTCCCTGACTTTTCCCTTATAGAGGCTCTGCTGTCCTTCGAACTTGAAATCGGTGCTTGTGACTGAACCGGTCATCATTTTTATTTTTCGTTATGGGTTATTTTTGCGGGCTTGCCCGGTATTTGGTCTGCCGCGCGACGTTGCTCGCTTTCACGGAGCAGTTTCGCGGCATATTTATCGAAGACCTCGACAATCTCCTTAACTAGCGGATGGCGCACAATGTCGCTTTTGTCGAACATTATGGCGCTTATTCCCTTTATCGGTCTTACCAGTTCGAGGGCCCGGGTCAATCCCGAATCGGAAGGCCGGGGGAGGTCGATTTGGGTTATATCTCCCGTCACTATGAATTTGGCGTTCTTTCCCATCCGGGTCAGAAACATCTTTATCTGCGGCAGGGTGGTGTTCTGGGCCTCGTCGAGGATTACGAAAGCGTTGTCGAGCGTGCGCCCTCTCATATATGCCAGCGGCGCAATCTGGACGACGCCCTCCTCGACGAATTTAGCCAGCTTTGCCGCCGGTATCATATCGTTGAGTGCATCGTACAGCGGCTGGAGATAGGGATCGAGCTTTTCTTTCATATCTCCGGGCAGGAACCCCAGCTTCTCGCCCGCCTCCACGGCCGGCCGGGTGAGTATAATTCTCTTTACTTCCTTGTTCTTCAGCGCCCTTACGGCAAGAGCTATTGCAGTATATGTCTTTCCCGAACCCGCAGGCCCGATGGCGAACAGCAGGTCTTTTGTATCGTACTCTTTTACGAGTTTCTTCTGGTTGGCGGTGCGGGCCCGGATCACATTCCCGTTATTCCCGTAGAGAATAATGTCCTCGATTCCTTCCACCGGGGGCTCTCCGTTCTTGCCGTCGCGGAGCATCCGGTCGATAACCTCCGGGGATATATGCCCGTATTTGGAATAGTATTTCAGAAGGGCCTCGAACCTTTCGGAGAAGGCTTCCGTCTCCTTTTTCTCTCCTATGACCTTAATTGCGGAACCCCTGGCCACAAGGCGTAATTTGGGATACAGCGAGGATATATGTGAGAGGTTTGCATTTGCCGCCCCGTAGAATTCCCGGGGGTCTATCCCTTCGAGCTCGATCTTTTTTTCCGTCATACGATACCACTGGCAATACTTATGCAAAACCGGCTCAGAACATATAACCGACGCTGAATGTCCAGTATTTATTTTTGCTTTTGTATGTTTGTGCGGGGTCGTTTGTCCGAAAGACAATATCCTGCGTGGTCTTTGCGAAATTGCCGTTGAAGCGTACGTCGAAACTGAACCTGCGAATGTCTACCCCCACCCCCAGCAGATAGGAGACCGACGGCATGGTGACAGTGACCTCGCGGATTACACCCTTGTCCTTCGTGTTGGTATCGGTCATAACCGTAAACATGGGCCCCGCCTGTAATCGAAGCCACATCATTCTCATTCCCACAAGAACCGGGACATCGAGGTTGCGAACCCTGACGATGGATTTGGAACTCTCCGAGTTTCCGCCCTGAATGATCGTGCCGCTCAGACGGTATCCCGTATTTGAAAACAAAATCTCGGGCTGAATATGCAGCATGGGAAGATTTATCCTCGATACCATACCGAGATGGTAGCCCCCGCGGTTGCTGGACGACAGGCCGTAATTGTCATACTTTGCCGTATTCGAGAAATTGATGCGCGGAGTAGTCACTCCGCCCTTTACCCCGAAATCGAAAATTCCCCCGCGGGCCTGGGTCGATAATGCCAGTGCCATTAAAACCGCGGAGATCAATATTGTTTTTTTCATAAAGAAGGCGCTAAAAAGATCAACCCAAAGATAATGTTTTTGTTCGATAAGCGGCAAATATACGGTTCCGGTTTATTTGTCCAATATTTCCAGCGCTTTGGCCATACGGGACAGTGTTTCCTCTTTGCTGAGGATAGAGACGATCTCGAAAAGGTCGGGTCCCTTTGCCGCTCCAACGAGTGCAAGCCTTAGACAATTCATCACCTGCCCCATCGGGTAGTCATTTTCCGTAATCCATGCGGCAACTTTATCATGGAGTGGGCCGGCAGAAAAATCTTCCGTCGATTCCAGAACACCGTATAATTCCCGGATTCTTGCCGGGTTTTCGCCTTTCCAGAATTTTGAGGCCGTCTTTTCATCGTACCGGTCGGGAGCCACGAAAAAGAAAGACGACAACTCCCAAAACTCATTTACGAAAGTGGCACGAGGTTTTATAAGGCTTACGATCTTTTGCGCTTTTTCTTCGGTGATCGTAATCCCTTTTTCTTTCAGCACGGGCATGAACAGTGCGGTAAGTTCGCTGTCCGGTTTCAGGTGCATATACTGGGCATTAAACCATTTAGCCTTGTCGGGGCTGAACCTCGCCCCCGATTTGCCTACCCTGTCGAGAGAGAAGAGCCTTTCCAGTTCTTCCATCGAGAATATTTCCTGCTCCGTCCCGGGATTCCAACCGAGTAACGCCAGCATATTTATAAAAGCCTCGGGGAAATAGCCGTCTTCACGGTAACCGCGCGATACTTCACCGCTGGGCGAGACCCACTTTAGAGGGAAGACCGGAAATCCCATTTTATCTCCGTCTCTTTTACTCAATTTTCCCTGACCCGTCGGTTTTAGAAGCAGGGGCAGGTGGGCGAACTGCGGCATGCTGTCGCTCCAGCCCAGTGCCCGGTACAGTAATACATGGAGCGGCAGGGAAGGCAGCCATTCTTCTCCGCGTATTACGTGGGATATTTCCATAAGACGGTCGTCGACAATATTTGCCAGATGGTAAGTCGGCAAGCTGTCCGCCGACTTATATAGCACTTTATCATCGAGTGTCGATGTGTTCACCCTGACTTCTTCCCTGATAAGGTCGTTCATTACCACCTCTTCGTTTTCGGGCATTTTGAAGCGGATTACCCACTGGTCTCCACGCGAGATCCTCTCCTTTACTTCCTCTTCCGTGAGATTCAGAGAGTTATCGAGGCTGTTTCTAACGGCATAATTATATGCGAAGGTCTCACCCCGTGATTCCGCTCTAATTCGCATTTCCTCTAGCGACTCAGGTGTATCGAAAGCATAATAGGCATTTGCCGAATCGACCAACCGGAGAGCATATTCGAGGTAGATCTCTTTTCTTTCGCTCTGGCGGTAGGGGGCATAAGGCCCGCCGACACCGACCCCTTCGTCGACGGTAATTCCCGCCCATGCGAGGGAATCGGTGATGTATTTTTCAGCACCTTCCACATAACGCTGGGAGTCGGTATCTTCGATCCGTAGAATGAACTCTCCACCGTTTCGGCGTGCGAACAGGTAATTATAGAGGGCTGTCCTTACCCCTCCTATATGCAGCGGACCCGTTGGACTGGGGGCGAAGCGTACCCTTACTTTTTCCATTATAAAATTGTTTAATTACTTAAATCAAACATTGAAGAGGAAGTGCATAATATCTCCGTCCTGAACCACATACTCCTTGCCCTCTATGGCTATTTTGCCGAGTTCGCGGCATGCCTTTTCCGAGCCGAGCTCCACGTAGTCGTTATATTTTATAACCTCCGCACGGATAAACCCGCGCTCGAAGTCGGTGTGGATGATACCCGCGGCCTGCGGCGCTTTAGTTCCCCGACGATACGTCCAGGCGCGGGATTCGTCAGGGCCTGTAGTAAAGT
The DNA here is from genome assembly GCA_020859875.1 of Rikenellaceae bacterium. GTDB lineage: Bacteria > Bacteroidota > Bacteroidia > Bacteroidales > Rikenellaceae > WRDF01. Next base: position 24,062 of record JAJBVJ010000184.1, on the reverse strand, counting down.
AGGTTTCCAGATCGAGCAGTTTGTAAGCGGCCTTGATGAGCCGGGTAACCCCGCTCTCCGTTAAGCCGGCCTCTTCGAGGAACATCTGCCGCTCCTGGTGGGTTTCGAGTTCTGCAATGTCGGCTTCGATGGCGGCGGCTACCACCAATATTTCAGCATTCTCACCTTCTACCGACTTTCGCACCGCCTCGACGAACCGGTTACCGGCGGCGGCGCTCCCCTCATCGACATTACATACATAGAGAACGGGTTTGTCGGTTAGTAGTGTGAGTTCGTCTACGAGTTTTTTATCCTCTTTATTGTCTATCTCCACAGTCCGTGCATTGCGGCCCTGACTGAGAGCCTGCCGGTATTTAAGGAGGATATCGTACATTCTTTTGGCAGTTTTGTCACCGCCCGTCTGTGCCTGCTTCTGTATTTTGCCGAGGCGGCTTTCCACCGTCTCCAGATCGCGCAGCTGCAGTTCCGTATCTATAATCTCCTTGTCGCGCACCGGGTTTATGCTGCCGTCCACATGGGTTATATTGTCGTTCTCGAAGCACCTGAGAACGTGGATAATAGCATCGGTATTTCGGATGTTGCCCAGGAATTTATTGCCCAGACCCTCGCCTTTCGAAGCTCCTTTTACAAGGCCTGCAATGTCTACTATTTCGATTGTGGTCGGGATAACCTTTTTCGGGTTGTCTATCCGGGCCAGCTCCGCAAGGCGTTCGTCCGGAACGGTTATAACGCCCACGTTGGGTTCGATGGTACAGAAGGGGAAATTGGCCGCCTGGGCCTTCGCATTTGAAAGACAGTTAAAGAGAGTGGATTTACCTACATTCGGAAGGCCCACTATGCCGCATTGCAATGTCATATATGTTTTCGGTTTGATTGGATGTGCAAAGATAGTGAAAGCCGAGAGCAATCGAAGCAAACTCGTTTGCGAAAGATTGCCGAGGCGCATCCTATTTTCTGTAAAGATAGTGAAAGCCGAGAGCAATCGAAAGCAAACTCGTTTGCGAAAGATTGCCGAGGCGCATCCTATTTTCTGTAAAGATAGTGAAAGCCGAGAGCAATCGAAAGCAAACTCGTTTGCGAAAGATTGCCGAGGCGCATCTTATCTTCTGTAAAGATACTGAAAGCCGAGAGCAATCGAAGCAAACTGGTTTGCGAAAGATTGCCCAGGCGCCTCCTATATTTTTAAATTATAGGAAAAGTAGTACGGCCGGGCAGGTTTCCCGGAATTGTCCGGGTCTCCTTATTTATCATATAAAATGACCCTAAATGACCTTTAGCCATGAGCGGGTGGATATCCAGGTGGGTCCAACACAAACCCCGGCCGGAAGGCCGGGGTTATTCCACCACACAATATGATTATTTGTCTTTATTCGATTTCGATTAAGTTCTCTTTTTTTGTCGGCTCCGCTATTCGATCAGTTTGCGGACACTCTTGGCTACATCCTGTTTCTGCTGGTTCTTGTCGATTACGAACTCTACCGGATCGCCGGGGGCCAGATCGAAAAAGTCCCCTACAACGTCCTGCATATGAAAATAGAGGTTGTTGTTGGGATATTTGACAAATCCGAAACCGTTTTTGATGCTGAGTATCTCGCTTTTTTCGCGCGGCCTCTCGTTGTAGCTGTTCCGCTCCTCTTCCCTTGCCTCGCTGTCTACGAACAGGGCGGTGATGTCGGGATCGTCATCCTCCAATCCGTCCTCTATCTCATCGTGCATGGGGATAGGGTAGGTTGCAAGCTGCAGGAGCTCATGGGAAGTTTTTGTAACGACCTTGATGCCGTCGTCGTTGGTGTAGTCGAATTCCCAGCTTATCAGCATAACGCGGGTGCCGAGCGAAGTTAGTTTTCGCAGCAGCGGGGCGTAATCGGTGTCCGAAACGATAAGAACAGCCACATCGATCCTGCGGGTTATGGCAAATTCGAAAACTTCCAGAGAAAGCCATACATCTATGCCGCGCTCCTCTTTCCTTCCGGAAAAGTTACGCAGCGGAAGGTAATGGGTCTGAATCCCCTCGGCCATCAGTATGTCCTCGAAAACCCTGTCGTTGTAGAGCTGGTTTCCCCTTTGGGCGGCTTCGGCAGCATTAATTCTGCCGCGGAAATAATGTGATTCGACAATATGGCATTTGCGCGGATCGAAATCCTCCTCTTCTGCTACACGCTTTTTGATATATTCGTGCAGTCCGCCGATACTCAAGCGGCGCCTTTGCGGGTGGAAATAGTTGTAGTAGTTTGAAGCGTGGAGAAGAAAATTACCGTCGTAAAACACTCCTATGCGGAGCGGTGGATTAAAATTTGTCATGGGTATGATATACGTAGTGTGATGAATATATATCTATATTTAATAATAAGCTTCAATAAATCAGCTCCACAAATATAAACATTTAATAATAAAAAAATAATCGTTCCGCAGCCAAAACGGAATAATTACACAATATTGACACATCGGTCGGCGCCCGGTTTCCTAAAGCGGAAAATAGACACTCGATTTTTATGGTCTGCGTAAGGGCCCCCATGAACGTTCAGCCGCTGTTTTTTGCCGGTAAAAAGGTTTGATAATAACCGGAATAACCGTAACTTTGGGACTGTCAATGTAAAACCGCTAAAATGAAAAACACACTGGATATATTACGCCTTACATGCAAGATAATAGAGAGTTGGGACGGCAACGAACCTTCGCAAATAGAAAAGGATATTGTGGTGGACAATTTGCGGAAGGCATATGAAAGGGTGAAGTTCGGGAATGCCGAATCCGAACCGTTGACCGTAGCCGGGCAGCCGGGAAACGAACGCGAACCGGAACAGGTACCCGTCGTTCCCCCTGTGGAAGTGACCCGGGTGCCATCTTCAACACAGGAAGATGATCACGCGGGGCAGCCTTCCTCCATTGTAAATTCGCCGGACGAAAAAGAGGAGTTTGCCGAAAATATTTTGTTCACTCCGGAAGAAATGCCTGCGAAAGCCAAATTCGACAAAAAAGTAATATTGTCGCTTTACGGCGACGATCCCATGCCCGTTAAAGCCGAAGAGAAAAACGATCTCGAAACAAAGAAGGAAAATATGTGTTCGGCGGAAAAATCTCTCGTGGGGCAATCTCGGGAGGAGATAGCCGAACCCGTACAGGTGATGGCAGAAGTAATTGGCCAAGGGGGCCAAACCGTGGCGGATGTCTACAGTGAAAATAGCACGACAACGGACATAGCTTCGGTGCTTAGTTCCGGAAAGGTAGACGGTATTCGCAAATCCATCGGGATAAACGATAAGTTCCTAATTATCCGGAGCCTGTTCGACGGAGACTCGGAAACTTATGAAAGGGTAATCTCGGAATTGGACGGTTTCGACGATCTTGACCAGGCGCTTATTTATATCCATGAGAACTTCAGCTGGAATCCGGACGACGAGGCGGTGAAACTTATCGTCGACCTTCTCACCCGTAAATTATCATAACCACCGGCGGTAAAGCACATGTCAAAATTATATATCGTTCCGACCCCGATAGGTAATCTCGACGATATTACTGTTCGGGCGGTACAAACCCTCTCGGATGTCGACCTTATTCTGGCCGAAGATACCCGCACCACCTCCTTTTTACTCAAACATCTGGGGATCGAAAAGAAGATAATCTCGCATCATAAATTCAATGAACATGCAACCGTCGAATTGATAGCGGATCGTATCGCCGGGGGGCAGAGCGTCGCCCTTGTGTCCGACGCCGGTACACCGGGCATATCCGATCCGGGGTTCCTGCTGGTTCGCACCTGTGTAGAAAAGGGGATCGAGGTTGAGACACTTCCGGGTGCTACCGCCCTGATTCCGGCGTTGATCCAAAGTGGGCTCCCGTGCGACCGATTCTGTTTCGAAGGCTTCCTTCCCCATAAAAAGGGGCGTTCGAAAAGGCTTGCGGAACTGACCGACGAGACACGGACGATGGTATTTTACGAATCACCGTACCGGGTCGTAAAAACCCTCTCCGGATTCGCGGAATTGTTCGGGTCCGATAGAGAAGCGTCGGTGTCGAGGGAAATATCAAAAAAATTCGAGCAGACGGTAAGGGGGACTCTCGGGGAACTTGTCCAGCGGTTCGAGCGGAACGAGCCGCGGGGAGAATTCGTTATCGTGGTGGCAGGAAGAAGCAAGCGAAAGAAAAAGGAAACGATCAGTGAAGTGTAAAGTATGGCTTTTAACATAGATTATAGGGAACTTTGTTTCGGGGTGTGCACTACGGCCCGTAAAGCGGGAGGGTATATTGCCGGACAAAGGGAAATATTTACTCCGGAAAAGATAGAGGAAAAGGGAGCACACGACCTTGTATCTTATGTGGACAAGGAAGCGGAGAAGATGATTGTCGACGACCTTTCAAAGTTACTTCCCGGTGCCGGTTTTATCACCGAGGAGGGTACGGCAGGCAGCGACGGCCAAGAATTCCGATGGGTCGTCGATCCGTTGGACGGCACGACCAATTTCATTCACGGGCTTCCACCCTATTGTGTGAGCATTGCTCTTATCAAGGGCGATGAAGTTGTGATCGGTGTGGTTTACGAGATCACCCTCGGCGAGACGTTCTATGCATGGGAAGATTCCCCTTCATATCTCGACGGACGGGAAATAAGGGCTTCCGGGGTTGAATCCCTCCGTAACTGCTTGATAGCAGTGGGATTTTCATATCTTCCCGGAGAGCCTGTCGGCCGGTCGCTCGACCGCATCGCATGGTATCAGGAAAATACGGACGGCATCCGCCGGATCGGCTCCGCCGCGGCAGACCTCGTATGGGTCGCCTGCGGCAGGCTTGACGCTTTCTTTCAGAGAAACCTCGCGCCGTGGGACGTTGCCGCGGGAGCGTTTATTGCCCGGAGGGCCGGAGCGGTGGTCTCGGACAACAGCGGGGGCGGTAACTATATTTTCGGACGGGAAATTGTGGCCTCCAACCGCTATATTTACGAGGAATTTATAAAGACGGTTCGCTGACCCTATGACGAAGGGACAAAAAATAAAATACCACCTGGTATTGAATATAAACAGGGCGGTGGGTCTTCTGCCCACCGGACTGCTCTACGGTCCTGTACTTTACACCTTCTATTTTTTGCTTTATCGGATTTTCCGTTACCGCATCAGGGTCGTAAGACGAAACCTTAAAGCCTCTTTCCCGGAGAAAACGGTGAGTGAGCTAAGAACCATCGAGAAGGGATTTTACAGGCATCTTGCCGAAGTATTCATAGATACTATCGATGTTGTCTCGATTACTCCGGAGGAGGCGAAAAAACGCGTGGTATTCGAAAATGCCAGCGAGCATGAAAAAGAGGTGGCCGGTAAAGACTGGATTGCCGCCATGGCACATTACGGATGCTGGGAATATTTTACGGTATACCAGTTCCATACCTCTTCGCAGGTGGTCGGGGTTTATCGTCCGGTAAAAGATAAGGCGCTGGACGAATTTTACCGCTTTTCCCGGTCGAGGTTCGGGATGGAGCCGGTGTCTATGAAAATTCTGATGCGGTATATCCTGCAAAAAAAGCAGTCTTCAGAAAGAAACCTCGCCATAGGCATGATCGCCGACCAGAGTGCGCGAACGAGCAACGACCATGTAATGTGGTTCGACTTTTTGAACCAGAAAACGATTTTCAATTCGGGGATAGACCGAATAGCCCGCAAGTTGTCTATGCCGGTATATTATACCGAGGTAAAAAAGATCGGTAAGGCGCGTTATACTTCGCGCTTTGTTATGATATACGACGGCCGGGAGAATGTTCCGGAGGGTGAGATTACCGCCCGCTATGCTGCGATGCTCGAAAAAAATATAAGGTCTGCACCCGAGTATTGGATGTGGTCGCATAAGCGATGGAAGCGGAAATTCCGTCAGGGCAGCAGGTACTACTGCGATGGAAAAATAACGGTCGTGGGGCAGGATGGCACGTATTGAGATCGTGATACTGAATTGGAACGGGAAGGAGCACCTGCTGTCCTTCCTTCCGTCCGTCATCGAAAATACCCCTCCCGGGATAGGGATTACCATTGCCGACAACGGTTCGGAAGACGGATCGTCACAGGTGGTAGAGAGCAAATTTACGGGTGTGAATGTTATCCGGCTGGAGAAAAATTACGGCTTTGCCGAAGGATATAACAGGGCATTATCCGATCCCCTGTTTGTCGACTGCGAATACTTTGTCCTGTTGAATTCGGATGTACATACCCCTGCCGGCTGGCTGGAACCGCTTATTTATTACATGGATGCCCACCCCGCAACTGCCGCGGCTGCACCGAAAATACTTTCCTGGCTCGACAGGGAATATTTCGAATATGCCGGTGCGAGCGGCGGTTTTATCGATGCACTGGGTTATCCCTTTTGCCGCGGAAGGATATTGCGAACAGTGGAAAATGACTCGGGGCAATACGACGATGCAAGAGAGGTCTTCTGGGCTACGGGGGCCTGCATGATGGTGCGTTCGGAAGTTTTCCGGAAGTTAGATGGATTCGACGGCGAATTTTTCGCCCACATGGAAGAGATAGATTTTTGCTGGAGGGCCCGTCTTGCGGGATATGCTTCGGCGGTGGTTCCCGCTTCTAAAGTTTACCATCTCGGGGGAGGCACCCTGCCCGTGAGTAATCCCCGTAAGCTATACCTTAATTACCGGAACAACCTTTATATGCTTTATAAAAATCTTCCGCCGGACAGGAGGGGTATGACTATAACCGCAAGGATGGCTCTGGACGGTATTTCGGCGCTTATATACCTGGTGACATTCCGCAGCGGCTATTTCCGGGCGGTATGGAGTGCCCACCGGGATTTTCGCGGATTGAAAAAATCTCTCGATCTCCGCAAAGGCGAAACTACACCGCGGAGGCCATTGAAAGAGCTGCCGGGTGTATATAAAGGATCGATTATATCGAGGTATATCTTCGGGAAAAAGAGATTCGACCGACTGCTTTAATCCCTGTATTTGAGAACTTTCTCCGAAACGAATTCCATAAATGCTTCATAACCGGCATCGTCTGTTTCGTCGGGAAAGCTGAGCACCAACAGTTCATGTCCCTGCCCGTTCCTGGAATAAGAGGGGTGGGTAAATATGCGCCCCGTATTCTTGAATCCTATCCTTTCGTAAAAAGCAAGCCTCCTTTTGGAAATTTCGTCGACAGGAGGATCGATTTCGAGCATTATCGTGCTGTCTGCGTTATCCCGGGCAAATGAGGTCAGAAGTTTTGATCCGATATTCTTTCCCCTCATCTGCGGATCGACTGCAACGTGTTCGATATAGATAGTTTTTCCGTAAGTCCAGTAAAACAGCAGTGCCAGCAGGTTGCCATTATCTATGGAGATATAGGTATGGAAGTCGGGGTCTTCGCAGGCCATGGTATGGCTGCTGACCCTGCGCCTTCCATACTCAGGGAAACTTTCGTTGTAAAGCCTCCATACCTGTTCCCACAGGCGGCTTTCGGAAGGGGTAATTTTCAATAATTCCATCTCTCTGCTTCAACAAATGCCTTGTCTGAGACATGGCCCGGCTACTCGATTCGGGGTTCGGCAAGATCGGGCGTTTGCGGGACGATCCTCCGAAGGGAGCCGTTCATCGGATAACAAAGATACTGAAAAAACGCGAAGCCGGAAGTTAGGCCGATAAAATAACTTCGTCGATTTTTTCGCCGTATGCATCATATACGATTAAGGTTATTTCGGCATAGAACCCCACCGGTGCAGACCTTCCGGAGACAAGGTCTTCAAAAATCCTTACATCCAGGTCGTAGAGGTAGTTGCGGTCGGGTATGGGCATATTTGCCGAGAATTCCTGGGCCTCGGCCGAACCGTTGATGTGGGTATAAATATATAGTACCGGCGCCACTTCAGCCTGATAGACATATGCGGTTCCGGTGAACATAGCTCCGGAAGGCGTAAGCTCCGTTTCGCTGGCAAAATTGAAGTAGGCATCCGAGGGGAGCGACTGGCCGGTATTTTCCGCCAGAAAGGTATAACTGGCCGCCCTTGCGACAAGGTAGGAGTTGTCCGTACTCAGGCGCGGATTACCGGGAAAAGTTACCGTGATCCTCATTTTTGCACAGGTGCGTTCCACGTTCACTACGGGGGAGCCGAGTGTCGGGTCGGTAAAGTCGAAATCCGCTCTCATCCCGTACATGCAGAATCCGTCGCCGGCCTGTAGGTTGTTGCTTTTGTCGATTATCGGGGTTTGCAGCTGGCCGAGCCGTGTAATGGTCGTGACCGCTTCCAGAGCGGCGGCATTGTCGTAATTGGCAACGACATAAATATCTTTCCGCTGCAGCTCTTCGGCTTCGAGCGGAATGGTGACGATACGGTAATCGCCCGAAGTCGAGAAACCCGAAAATATGTATTTATATGCTATGTTATCATCGCCGGGGTCGGCAAAAAATACCGATATATTGTTTATCACCTGTTCGCTGGAAAGATTGTCGTCGTCGACCAGCCGGGTGGAAAAAATGCCCTGGGCGAGCCGGATCTCGATGCCCTTCTTCCCGTCGTGTTCACCGACAGTAGAGCAGGCAGCGGATGCGGCGAAAATCAATAATATATATACATATTTTATCATATCAATCTACATCCCTTACGCAGCGCGACACCGTGCTGGAGTAATCGTATCTTTCGAACTCTCCGTAAAGAATCTCATTCCAGTTGTCCCTGTCGGAATAGCTGATATATTCACTCCCGTACCAGTAAACTTTTACCTGAATCGTCACTTCGTTGTAAAACCAGGTTAAATCGGTTCCGGGCGGGGAGGGGAAAGGCCATCCGCCGGGATAGTCGTCCTCTTTGACCATAATATCGCCCGGGGTGAAATATTCGTCGACAATTCCCAACTTCAGATCGGTAAGGGCATCTTCATGGTTATTCTGGTCGTATAGGACGGAACCCGACAGATCGTATCCAGTTAATTTCTCGAGGAAATACTGAGCTTCCTCTCTGAATGCCATAGAATAGTAGGGCATATCGTAAGCCACGGCATTCCATGTATTGGACGTCCATACGTTATAGGCCGTGTCGAAATAGGCCAGAAAAGACATCAGTTCACAGGAATTTATCAACCTCCATCCCTCGCCATATTTCTTCTCGCAGTAGTATGGCGGATCGCCTCTGATTATCAATGAGCCCTGGGTTTCCGGATCGTAATATATCACCTGATCGTTGTATGCTCCCTGAAGTCCAGCCGTAAGATATTCGTTGTGGGAGAGAAGTTCGATTTTCCCGCAATCGGTGGGAAATATTATCGTAGTGTCCGACGGAATGGTTACCGGCGGCAAAACTATGCTCGCATCCCCCTGGAATATATAGAGGTAGGTGTCCTTCTGCCACGGTTGCACATAGACAAGAAGCTGCAGTCCGCCGTCGGAGGCGATGTAGGCATTTATCAGGTAGTGGTAATTGCGGATTACGCTATTGTCCGATGTTGCCGGAACACTTCTTCGCTGTGCGGCCAGGCCGCCGCGGGCATCGTCCGTCTCGATAGGGAATACATTGTTGTTAATTACCAGTTCCGTGTATACATCGCCGCCAGGGGCCACCAGCAGTTCGGGGATATAAAAGACGACCGATCCGATGCTGTCGTTCCCGTAGTCGAGTCCGTCCAGAGAGCCCGCTCTTGAATCGACCACAGAGCCCGTATAATAAGAGTCGGCAGGCGGGACGGATGTGTAGGCGGCCACATTTTCGAGGTGTACATCGGTTACGGTGTTTTCCGGTACGGTGCCGCCGGACACCCTTTTGCGAAAAACTACTTCAACCTTTGCCAGTGCCCTTATAAGCTCTACCTTTTCTGTTGGGAGGGGTAGGGCGACAGGGTTTGTATAAGTCCCTCCGCTCGCTACGGTGATCCCTTCATAAACGGCAGACATAAGGAACCTTCCCGGGGTGGTCGTCCCGTCGGGAGAGAATCCCGGACGGTAGGCAATAGCGGAGAATCTGGCATCCGTGGTGAAGTCCGACAGGTTTTCGATCTGCATCAGTGCATCCACGAAATTTCCCGGATATACCGTTTCGTTGGCTATAAAATAAAAGTCGTATGTGCCCGGAGTGATCTCGACGGGCCTGCTGCTTGCCTGGAAGCCGTCCGGAAAATAGAGTTTCTGGTTATACACCACACCGCCGTCCGCCGGATCGAAAACGATCATCCGCAGTTCGTCCACACGGTCTTCCCAGTCGATCTCATCTTCGTTGATGCTGTTGGCCGCTGCCTTTATCGAGAGATAAAGTACAGCATTACCGCCGCCGGATAGATCGCCGGTGTTATCCCTGCATCCGGCCAGGAGGAGAGCCGCAAGAAAAGCCGATATTCGGAGTATGTGTTCCATGAGTTGTTTCATCGATCCATCCGGATTCTACAAATCCGTCTCGTAGCTATGTACCAGCCAGTTATTGACCCAAATTTCGGTAATGGCATATGTTCCGCAGTCGCACTTGTCCTCCGCGGTGAATCGGATGGTAAAATCGTGGTCGCACAGAAGGTCTACCTCGGGATTTTTCAAAAGAAGTGCTCCCAGGAGGCTGCCGTAATATAGCTCGGTGCCGGAGACGATATTACGCACAGCGATATAGTAGCTGTGACCGGTCTCAAGTTTAAGAAGGGTGAATACGCCTTCCACATAACCATCTCCGTAGGACATTGCGGCCCGGTAGATGAGCGGTTCGTCGGGTGCTATCTCTCCGTCGAAGGTCATCGAGCCGTCATCGGATTCGATGGTTATCTCGTAATCTTCCGCACGGGTGGGAAGCCCGTCGACCGAAATTTCGAGGCGGTTGGTGACTTCGAGCAGATTGACCGATACATCCCGGTAATCGGCTTCTCCGCCGGCCACTCCCGCTTGGACATAAACCGCATTGCTTTGACCGAAATAGACTTCGGCACCGACAAGATCCGATGCCGTACCGTCCGCTCGAATAACGGAAAGAAGTATGTCTTCTTTAGTGGTAGTTCCCTCTTCCGGTGCTGCGGTCTCGAAACATTCCCTATCGATACCCGCCCAACTGACTACGGTATAAAGTCCCGGGTCGGTATCGAGAGTTACCGAGTAGGATTCGTCCAGTATGACATCTTCCAAATAACGGTAATAGGCGAGTATTCCGTCCCCGTCGAAAATACAGAGCAGAATGCTCTCTACGGCTTCGGGGTAGCGTGCTTCCGTCTGGCAGCGAGACCTCGAGTAGAACGATACCTCCAGGCCCTGTATCCGTTCTGTACATCCGTCGTTATTTTGTTTCTGATTGACGCAACCGCCCCATAAAATAAGGGCGGATGCGATCGTCAGTAATAATAGGGGACGTATGGCCATTTGTGCGCTCTGCTTCGTTAATCCTTAGAATTCGATATCGTAGGAGTGTACGTACCAGTCTTGTACCGTCACGTCGACCGTCATATAGGTCTCTTCCGGGGTGAGAGGATCGATCGGGTCGATCGGGCTCTCCGGTTCGTCGGGATTGATCGGTTTCGGGTCGGGATTCTCCGGATCGGAGGTTCCGGGTTCCTCGCCGGGATAGAGCGGGTTCCAGTTATATGCAAGCCTTCTGAAGCCGGTTATATTTATGTGGTATATATTGTTCCTTATTACGGGTGAATTGAGGGGTTCGGTGGTGCTGTCGGGATTGAGGCATGCATAATTCAACATTTTACCGCCATGATAAACCGCCACCTTCTGGTTCTGTACAGCATCCTGTGCGGCGGCCTTACTCGAATATATCTTGCCGTCGGAATAGCCGTAATAGAAGGTGCCGTTGGTGAGGGTTCCCCCGTCGGCGATCGCCGAAGCCGAAGGGGTAAAAATAGCCTTTACCAGCACGTAAGCGGTATTTCCTTTGCGGTAGTGTGTAGTTGCCTGCGTGGCTCCGTACTGGTGGGTGTTCTCGAAGAGGAATTTACCGGGCAGGGATTTATACCCGTCCCCGGCCGTGGGAAGGTACGGAACGGCGACATCGTCGTCGAGCTGGAAAAATCGTAATAGGTCACGGCATCCCCTCCGTAATAATCGCCCAGTACCGGAACATAATCGTATCCGTATGTTATGAAATTCGGTTGCTCGATCCAGTATATTTTGTTGGTGCCCTGGGCTACTGTCCAAGTAACGTTCGAGACCGTACCTATTATGTTGCCATCCTCGTCTTCCAGGGTTTCGGAAGCGTTACGGCTGATGGTAACTATTACCCTCGACGCGACTCTGTTGACGGTTACCGCCACACGGTTCTCCCCGGCGGTAACACCCGTAACGGGAATATCGGGTTCGATCGTTACATTTTCCGCTTTTCCGGTCATAGTAATGACGTCGTAGGTTATCCCGTCCCGGGTTACATACCTTGCAAGCCCGTCGGTGTCGACCAGGGTATTCTCGGAGGTTATGGTGGTTTCCAGGGGGTTAGGGTCGTTGATTACCACGTAAACTGTCTTGACGCCAGAGGTGGTACGGAAAGGTTCGCTGGGATATATTACAGTACCGTCGGAAGCGATGTCGTCATCCAAAAAACGTTTTGCCTCGATTGTTCCGTCCGAAGACCTCATATATATATCGAGGGTCTCGATACCGTCATTACCCTCATAGGTTCCGTCCGGATTGTAATCTTCCGGTAGGTCGGGTGCCGCCCTGCCGACCATGGTGCCGGGTAGGGTTATTTCGAAATTAACGTAGGTCGGTATACCCTCGGCTACCCCCGATCCTCCCTCTTTGCTCTCACTGCATGAGAGCGACACAGCCCCCATAGCCACTACCAGGATAGTCAGTTTGAATTTCATAATCTTAATATTCAATGTTATTTGATTTCACTGCTTGACCGGGTGAATACAATCGTTATGCCTGAAAACCGAAAACTTTACGAGTGAGAACCGGATGGGATATATTTGTGCCCCGGATTGCTATCGGAATAATTTGCAGGAATTGCGACGGTAAACGGTTTACCGGTAAAGTATTATTTTAGCGGATATGAAAACAGGCATCATAAATTATATCGAAGACCGTATAGGCGAACGTATATCGGTGGTGCCGCATGGTAACGGAATCGTTGAAACCGAGTCGGGGAAAAGTTATTTCCTCAAAAGGGGGAACCCTTCCCGGGCTTTTTCCTGCGAGGTGAAGGGCCTGGCAGAACTTGCCCGTGGCGGAGTGGAAGTCCCGGAGGTGATACTGTTCGGAGAAGATTTTATTCTTTTACAATATATCCGAAATTCCACACCGACACCCACCTTTTACACGCGCCTTGGCCAGATGGTCGCCGGGATGCACCGAGTAACGGCAGACAAGTTCGGATTTTACGAGGATAACTACATAGGAAATAATATACAACCGAATGTGGCCAAGGGGAACGAGGCAGTGAACTGGGCGGAATTCTATTTCGATCGCAGGCTGAATTTCCAGTTATCGATGGCTATAGAAAACGGATACTTTCGGGATATGACCGCCTCCGGGCTCAGTCGGCTCGAAGAGGCGGTTTACGGATTGCTTTCACCCGTTACGGAACCTCCCAGCCTGCTCCACGGCGACCTCTGGGGCGGTAATTATCTTTGCGGTCGGGGTGATACGCCTTTTCTGATCGATCCGGCAGTCTATTACGGCCACCGGGAAACGGACATTGCCATGACGATGCTCTTTGGCGGTTTCCCGCAAGAATTTTATATGGCTTACGACCAAGAGTATCCACTGGCCGAAGGCTGGCGGAAGCGGATGCCGCTCTATCAGCTTTACCATATACTAAACCACTTAAACCTGTTCGGGAGCACATATCTCCGCCGGGCAGTAGATATTATGAATACCCTTTAGATCTTGCGGACTTTGATAGGCTTACGGTCTATGTAATTAGGATAACGGTATTTCGGGATGCCGAGTGCGATACCTGCATGTACCCTGCCCTCGATATCCAGGTATCTTTCAATCCGATGGTCTTTGTCCTGCATTATGGCGTTGCATACGAATCCTGTATAGAACTGGGAGACACCGAGGCTCTCGGCCATCAAAGATGCATTCTGGTAAGCCAGGTTGGAATCCTGGCAGCCGAAGCGGGAATCTTTCGGGGTGTGTATAAAGATCACGGCTGTCGCTCCCCGAAGGATCAGGTCGTTACCTGCATCGAAAATTTCTTTCATACGAAGCATCCGGTCGGCCATTTTGTAAACGTCCGGTTTGAAACTTTTTATAATCGGTTTCACCACCGGATTATTTATCCTTTTTACCATTGCGTAAAAAATATCGACGGTGTACCGGGAGATCGTCTTCAGTTTTGCCGGATCCGTTACTACGGTATATTCCACCTGCTGAAGATTGCTTGCCGTAGGGGCACGGTGGGCCGCTTCGAGTATGAGGTCGATCTTTTCGGGCGGCACCTGCTCTTTGGTAAAGGCCCTGTTCGAGCGGCGGGAACGGATCAATAGAAGCGTCTGTTCCGCCGGGGGAAGCATGGCGGCATCGACCGGATGGACCGTTTCAGGCGGGAAATCGCTGTGAAGAACGGAGAAAGTAGGACATGCCGCCACACAATGGCCGCAAATTATACAGTTTTCCTTCCTGCTTACTATTATCTCCCGATCTTCCCCCACGTCGAAAACCGAGGAGGGACATACCGCGGCACAACGGCCGCATTTTATGCAGGTTACCCTGTCGATTACTATATCGAGTTCCATAATATCCTTTTAGGCTAAAACCGTTCCAAAGATAGGAAAATTGTTTTCCGGACAACTGCCCGATACCGGCTGTTTTTAATTTTAAATATTTATCCCCGGCTTTTTTCCCGCTTGAATTTACTATCTTTATTGCGTTTCAATTAATTACATAAATATATTCGTATATGAAAAAAGTCCTTTTAACACTGACTGCCGCCACAGCTATTATATCAGGGCTGTTATCGTGCAACAATTCTGCAAAGACCTCCTCGGCAGGGGCGGAACAGGAAGTTTCTGCTTCGATCCTCGATGTTATCTTCGAGCGCAAGAGCGTAAGAAGTTACACCGACCAGGCCGTGGAACAGGAAAAGATCGACATGATGGTTAGGGCCGCAATGGCCGCCCCCTCGGGTATGGATCGCAGACCGTGGGAGATCGTCGTGGTGGACGACAGGGAAATTCTCGATAAAATGAGCGAGGGATTGGGTGCTGCGAAGATGCTGCAGCATGCACCCCTTGCCATGATCGTCTGCGGCGACACCGATCGTTCTTCCTACTGGTATCTCGACTGCTCGGCTGCTGCTCAGAACCTTCTGCTCGCCGCCGAAGCCCAGGGGCTGGGAGCGGTATGGACTGCCGCCTATCCATATCAGGAGCGTATGAGCGTGGTTATGGATGCCGTAGGTCTTCCGGAAAATATACTTCCGCTGGCCGTAATTCCAGTGGGTTATCCGGCTGGGGACGAAGTCCCAAAGGATAAATATAATCCGGATAAGGTACATTACAACAAGTGGTAAATTGAAAGTGCCGCCCATACTGGGCGGCACTTTCTCCGTCGGGGTTCCCGTCTATGTAAAAATACTTCGACGGTGTTTCTGTGGGTCGGTTTAGTCCAGTTTGGACATGAACCTTTCCCTGTCCACGATGTAGCGGACATGGGTTCCTTCGCCTATAATCCCGGTCTGGTCGGCGGCCGATACACCGAAGGTTAGTCTGCGCCCCTCGACCGATTGGAGTACCGCCTTTGCGGTAACCTTCCGGCCGGGAGCCGTAGCCCTCGTATGTGTTATGTTTATTTCGGTTCCCACGGTGGTGCTCCCTGGAGGCAGGCTCCCCGCAACGCATTTCATAGCCGCATTTTCCATGAGCGCGACCATAGCCGGGCTGGCAAGTACCGGCATGTCGCCCGAACCCATCGAGACAGCCGTCTTCGATTCGTCGACTACTGCCTCCGAAATAAATTCCGCTCCGGGATTCAATTCTTTCTCTTCCATTCTATTTATTCAATAGCTTTCGGGCCATCGTTTTGGCCAATGTATCGCATGCGGCATATTTCTCTTCGTCGGCGCATCCGAGCATCTCTACCGGCTCACAAACCAGTTCCCAACCGCTTTTCTCGGCAAACTGCCTCAGATTGCGCACACCGCCTCCGTTCCAGCTGCACGAGCCGAATATGCCCAGCAGCCTGTCTTTCACGCCGTAGTGGAGTATCTCTGTGCAAAGCTGTTCCGTCAGTGGGAACAGCTCCGTATTATAGGCGCAGCTCCCGAGCATAACGCCCCTGCAGCGCCAGATTTCACTGATAAGGTAAGAAATATGTGTTTTCGAGACGTCGTAGACACGGATGTCGCGCACACCGCTGCGCGAAGTTACATTCGCTATATAGTCTGCCATATGGGCACCGTTGCCGTACATCGATGCGTAAATCACCACTAGGGCATTCTCCGTCTCGCATTTGCTCCATTTGTCATAAAGGCCTACGACTTTTGAAACGTTTTCCTGCCATACCGGGCCGTGGAGAGAGCATATGGTTTGGATGGATACTCCTTCCAACTTGGCAAGGGCTTTCTGCACCATGTTGCCGTATTTGCCTACGATATTGGAATAATATCTCCGCATCTCATTCTCGTAGTAGTCGAATTTTGTGTCCCGGTCGAGTATGCCGCCGTCGAGTGTCCCGAAGGTTCCGAAAGCGTCGCCCGAGAAAAGGATCTTTTCCGTCTGGTCATAGGTCATCATTGTCTCGGGCCAGTGCACCCACGGTGTCATATAGAATCGGAGCTTGTGATACCCCAGATCGAGCTGATCCCCGTCCTTGACTTCGAGCAGATTTTTCGGAAGTTCCCCAAAATAGTTCTTAAGTATATTGAAGGTCTTATTGTTCCCAACTATGGTCACTTGGGGGAAACGTCGGAGAATTGTTGCGATCTCTCCCGAATGATCCGGCTCCATATGGTTAATAATCAGGTAGTCCAAATCCCTTCCTTCGAGGATGGATTCGAGCCTTCCGAGGTAGGAGCCGTCGGTGCCCATTTCGATCGTATCGACCAGTGCCGTCTTCTGGTCGGCGATCACATAGGAGTTGTATGAAATACCGAAGGGCAACGGCCAAAGGTTTTCGAAACGGTGTTTGCGCCTGTCATTGGTTCCTATCCAATGTACCTTGCCGGTCACTTCGACGTTGAAGAACATAATATCTGGTTTTAGGGTTATATAATAAAATCGGAATTACGGGTTTACAAAGTCCTGTCCGCCGTCATCTTGACCACCTCACCTACCTGCCTTCCCGCTACCTTCGGGTTCGCTATTACACTGCAGCCGCTAACGCAGCCGCCCGGACATGCCATC
The DNA here is from genome assembly GCA_020859875.1 of Rikenellaceae bacterium. Lineage (GTDB taxonomy): Bacteria > Bacteroidota > Bacteroidia > Bacteroidales > Rikenellaceae > WRDF01. Next base: position 6,844 of record JAJBVJ010000184.1, on the reverse strand, counting down.
ACTTCGATCATGTTGGCTTTACAGGTTTTTGGCAATGCTTTGAGCTCCCTGATCTTCGCCTTATCGAGACCGTCGATAAGCATCGGCACGACCTCCACGCGGTCTGCAACCTTCGTTTTTACGGCAGTCATAACTCCCGAAGTTACCGGGTAACCGCGGCTTGTTGCATGGATCGTCGGGTCGGGCTCGATGTGGCTGCTCTTTGCAACATCTATGCCTTTTGCAACAAACATCGATCCTACCTCTGCAAAACTGAGCATGAGGTCGGCATTGGGATCGCAGTAGGTTTCATGCCTCTTGGCAAGGCATGGGCCTATGAATACTACAACAGCGTCGGGATACATTTCGCGGGCGAGTCGTGCAGTGTACTGCATGGGGGTAAGCGTATCGGAAACAAATGGTAGCAGCTCGGGAATATGTTTTTTTACCGCCGTAGTATACGACGGACAGCAGGAGGTCGTCATAAACGGCTGGCCTTCTTCCATTTTGTGGATAAATTCTTTCGCCTCGTTCGCGGTAGTCATATCGGCGCCTTTGGCAACCTCCATTATATGGTCGAATCCAAGTTCTTTCAAGGCGCCCATTATCGCTCCCAGGGGAGCTTTGAATTGCCCGGCAATGGCGGGTGCTACCATTGCCACCGTTTTTTTGCCGCACCGGAAGGCATTGAATACATCCATGATATGCGATTTTTCCATCACTGCCCCGAACGGGCATGAAGTTACGCAGCGGCCGCAGTATATGCATTTGTCGTAGTCGATCTTCTCGGTGCCGTCTTCCCTTTTTGAAATGGCACCAACCGGACATGATTCTTCACACGGCACCGGAACGTAAACGATGGCGTGGAACGGACAGCTCTTCTGGCAGATTCCGCAGTTTACACATTTTTCATGGCTGATATGGGCCTGGCCCGCATCGAAACCAATGGCGTCCTTCGGGCAGTTAAGCATGCAGGGACGGGCCATACACCCACGGCACATGTTGGTAACCACATAGTTGGTCCGTACGCACGCGCTGCAAACATCGTCTACGACAGTCAAGGGTTCACTGGCGATCTTTGTCCTTTCCCATGCCTTTTGCACATAATGGGAGAGGGGAGTTAGCTCGTCGTCTTCTTCGCGGATATCGAAACCCAACAGAGCCATGATCTTATAGCGGAGCATCGCCCTGTCTTTATAGATACAGCACCGGGAACTTTCCCCGTGGCGGGGACGCATTTCGAGTGGTATCCGGTCTACCTTGAGCTCGAGTTCTCCGTCGCTGAAAAGTTTTGTGATTCTCGATATGAGCTCGCGGTGGATCAGTACCGCGTTGTTAACAGCCATTATAAAGCGCTCACTTTTAGTTCATCCCTGATGGCGGCGACGATCTGATTTATACTGGCCTGAGAAATGAGTTTATCGCCCACCTTTGCGAACGGGGCGCTTCCCGCTTTTTTCTCGCAGACATCCAGACACGGGGCCCCACTGACCTCTATAAAAGGCAGCAGCTCCTGCGGTATATGTTCGTCGATGAGTTGCAGCTCGGCACCTCCCATTACATAGCAGAGGGTTCCGGTACAGATCTTTACTTGCAGTTTGCCGTCCATTTTCTTTGGTGATTCGGGTTAACAGGGAATATTGAAAATGCAAATTTACAACTACAGCCCGCAAAATAAAAATTTCCGAGGGCATAATCCGAAGCTATAAATAATTCAAAGAAATTACCTTTTTGTATTTGCTTTCCAGGATTCGGGCAATTTCACCGATGATGTTCCGGCGCAACACCAGCTCGATTGGAAGCGAGGGATCGTTATGCACCGGATTCATGCCTGTACCGACCACGAATTCAATATCATCGCTCTGAACCATCATACGGGCGATGTCTCCCGCGGGACTATTTTCTGCGATAGGATTTTCTCCTCCGGTTTCAAGCAGGTGCTTTACCCGGCCGAGGGTCAGAACACCCTCCGTTACCAAATCCACCCCTTCCATATGGGAGGAGGGTGGGAGTCCCGAGCCGTCGTTGCCGATATTTACGCGGACAGGGCGGCCGAGTTCACGTGAAACTATGTTCGAGGTCGTACCCCCGCAAATGACTTTCCGCCCGTCAAACTGGTCGATTATCTTTGCCAGGACGGCATCACTTCTCTCTTCCACCGGCGGCCCGCTGCATACAAGGAGTTTGCGCAGCGGTAGTCGCGTTACGGTAACCGGGTTTCTATGTTTTTCTTCGGACAATGTGGTAGAATATTCTGCAAAGATAACGATCGTAAATGGAGAGGCACGATTCTCGCCGATTATAATCATCTTTGTAAACAAAAAATAGATGAATGAAAGTGCCGGAAGTAATTGTCCATTTCTTCGTCCTGCTTATTTTTACCTCCTGCCTGGGCCGGACGGGAGGTGCTGCGACGGAGATCGAAAAAATAACTGATTACGGGGTTCCGCATACTCCCACGACCGAATCCATCCCACCGAAATCCCTCACCGAATTAATGCTCGATTCGCTCGGGCTGGTGGATATTTCACAGGTCGACGGTAGGATAGCGGTCGACCTTGTATATTCCACACCGGATAATTTTCTCGGTGAGGTACTCTACGACGATCTGACCCGTGCCTACCTGGTGCCCGATGCCGCGGCCAAACTGGTAAAGGCTCAGGATATTCTCGATTCGCTTCGCCCCGGATTCAGGATCGTAGTCTACGATGCCGCCCGTCCGATGTCCGTACAGAGGAAAATGCGAAAATTTGCGGAAGTCCACGGAAAGCATTACTACGTAGCCGACCCGTCCAAAGGGGGAGGCCTGCATAATTACGGCGCGGCGGTCGATATTTCACTACTCGATGACGACAATAATCCGCTCCCTATGGGAACCGGTTACGACCATCTTGGCTTCGAGGCCAATATCGACAATGAGCAGTCTCTTGTGGAAAGAGGGATAATTACCCGGGATGAACTCGCGAACCGGCTTCTGCTAAGAAAAATAATGCGCGAGGCGGGGTTCACCACGGTGCAAAGCGAATGGTGGCATTTCAACCATGTCTCTCGTCAGGAAGCCCGGCAAAAATATTATCTTATAGATTTTTAGGCTTACAGGAGAAAAATTTTCATTAACAGCTCGCGTAGCAATTCACCCTCGCCCGCGCTTCCGGCGTTCATCCCTTTGCTTTTCATGTCGTATTCACGGAGAAGCCCGAGTATAACGAATACTTTTTTGTTGGGATAGAGCGAAGCCGCCTGCTTATACTCGTTCAGAAAAAATGCCGAGGGTATTTTCAGCATACGGGCAAGTTCCGCATCCGGGGGCATGGCGGTTCCGCGGTTGCGGGAGAGCCATTTCTGGTAATTGAGTATGAATATTCTTTGGAAATGGGAGAAAAGGGTGCTGAAGGTAACCAGCAGCGGATTATCCTTCGGGTTGCGCGAGAAGTGTTCGGCGATAAGCAGAGCCTTCTGCATATTGCGCTCGCTCATGGCCCGGGTCAGTTCGAAATTATTGAAATCCTTGCTAATTCCTATGTTCTGTTCGATATGGTCGGCTGTGATGGCGGCGGTTCCTTCGGGAAGGAAAGTTACGAGTTTGTCCAACTCGTTGGAAATTTTTGCAATGTCCGAACCGAGGTGATCCGTAAGCATGGTGAGGGCTTTGGGCTCGATCCCGAAACCTTTACCGCGGACGAATTCCGAAAGCCACCCCCCGATTTCGTAATCGCGCGGCCGTACCGATTCCAATACGACACCGATTTTATTTATATGTTTGTATAATGCCGACCGCTTGTCCAGATTTTTTTCCTTATGGCAAATTACCAGCACGGTGGTAGCGGAGGGCGACTGGGTGTAAAGGGAGAGCTGTTCGATTTTGCGAAGCTGCTGAGCCTCCTTGAGGATTACCACCTGATAGGCCCCCATCATGGGCATTTGCCTGCAGAAGTTTATAATATCGCCCGCTTCGCTGTCTTTGCCGTATGCCACGATCTGGTTGAAGGCCCGCTCTTGTTCGTTGAGCACGGTTGTAGCCAGCAGGTCGGAAATACGGTCGATAAAATAGCCCTCTTCACCCATCAACAGATATACCGGAGCAAATTTACCACCCCTTATTTCTTTTTCGACGGAGGTATATTTGGCTATGGTGTCCCGGAAATTTATGCCGCTCTTGGCCATCTGTGGTTGGAATTTGGGGCAAATGTACGAAAATTTGCCTACGGTTCAATGGCAGTTTAAAATGAGAAGGCCTGCGCAAAATGCTTTACGCAGGCCCCGCAACGGATCGTTCGGTTTAACTTATCATCGTGTTTATAAGGAACAGTGTTGCAAATCCGAGGATTGCATAAAGTTCAGGAATAACCGCCAGGATCAGTGTATTGTTCCTCACGTTATGTCCATTGCCGATAGCCGTTATACCGTTGGCACAAATCCTTCCCTGCATCATACTGCTGAATAGGGCCACGAATCCCATAATGAGGCCCCCGGCAAAGATACCGCCGGCCTGAACCCATGTGATGCTGTCGGTGAACAGTCCGGATATATTTGCAAATATGTAGTAACCTGCGAATCCGTAAAGACCCTGGCTGCCCGGCAGGGCCGAGAGGATGAGATAGCTGCCCGAGGCTCCGCGGTTCTTTTTCAGGGCTCCTACAGCCGCCTGTGCCGCGATAGAGGTACCTATGGCACTGGCTAATCCGCTCATACCTACCATAAATGCCGCACCTATCCATGCTAATACAATCGGTGTCATAATCTTCTTTTTTTTAATTTAAGTTTATTTAGTTTTCGTTCGTTCTCTTTAAAGGCCTGAACTCTCTTTGGGCGGTTTCGAAACCGGCGTTTTTATAAAATTCCACGAAGGTCAGGCGAATGGGGTGTACGAAGGCGCTGAGTGTCGACATAAAGATTGTGATGCCGTGCCCCAGTACGAGTATTATCACCATCACTATCTGGCGGACTACGGGAATATCGGGGCTCAATCCGATGGCGAGTTGGTTGAAAACCAGGGCCAGTATGCCGCCAGATAGTCCGAGGGCGAACAACCGCACATAACTCAGCGTGTCGCCGACTATACCCGTCAGATCGTTATAAAGGTTCCAAAGGCCGGTTCCCAGGTTAATGAAAGGATTTTTCTTTGGAGTATTCAAAAAAAGCATCATAAAGACCCCGATGCCGGCAATCACCAGATGGGCGGTAGAAAAGAGGCCGAAGCCCGATCCTTCCGGCGACAGTCCGGCCACCAGGGAGCTGACCAGAACCAGTATCCAACCTATCGTCGACAGGGAGTAGCGAAATCCGTATTGCATGGTCAGATTCACCACCTTTAGACACATGCCGAATATGATCTGGAAAATACCTATTCCGAGCGCAAGCAGGAACATATTATCGGGCGAGAGAATGTACTTCCGGAAATTGCCGAAGGCTTCTACTTCCCCCAATTGGATCCCGAAAAAGGAGCCGAGAAAAGTGCCGCATACCATGGTCGACAACCCGAGGGAGATAACCAGCCGGGCCAACGGTTGTTGCGATCCCTTTAATTTTTTAAGCATCACCAGTCCGGCCGTAAATATTATCAGCCCGTAACCTGCATCTGCCAGGCAGAGTCCGAAGAAGAGTACGTAGAACGGCCCGAAAAAGGGCGTCAGATCGAGCGTACCGTACTTCGGAAGAGAATAAAAGCTGCCGATGATCTCGAACATCCGGTTGAACCGGTTGTTCTTTAACAGCACGGGAGGCTCGTCCTGGGGTGTCGGATCGGATTTCAGGTAGAATAGGTCGGGATAGTCCGCAAGAGCCGCGTCGACCTTCGCTTCGGTTGCGGCCGTAGCCCATCCCTCCATAATCACCAGCGTCCCGTCTGCCGCTTCGGATGCCGATCCGGATACCTGTTCGAGGTGAAGAAGAGACTCCTCGGCAAGACCGTGCTGTTCGATCAGGTCGACCGAAGCTGCAGCCCGTTCTATTTCCTTCATAAGGCTGTCCCGCTCGGCTTCGAGCCGGTCGATAGCGGCAATCTTATCGGAATATGTCATATCCGGTGCGCGGTCTTCCTGGGCATTGATTAGGATTTCGTCGCCCGGAGCGGCGACCACCACAAAATAGGTTATCCCTTCCGACCGGCTTACGGGATAGACGGTGTAATCCTCTTCCCATCCGCTCCGCTGGTTGTCGAACTCTTTGGTGTAGGCATGGAAAAACCGCAGTTTAATTCCCTGCCGCTCCAGCTCTTCGACCTTTTCGGGACTGAATTCCCCCCATTTTTCGAGGTACTCGGCATCCTTTCGATCCTGGGCAATACGGGCTGTGAGTATGTCTTCCTGAGTGTAAGCCGCGAGATATGCCCGGTAGGCTTCTTCGCCGTTGCAGTATGGAACGGCCGTTTTAACCCCTTCGTCGTCCTTCATTTCCTTCAGACGCGTAACAGCGGTTCGGTGGCGTTCGATGGATATCAACAGTTCCCTCTGCTTTTCGTCGGGTTCCCATTTGCGGACATTTATATCGACCAGTCCAAGATCCTGCAGCCGGTTCAGAAAATCATTCTTTTGGGCCGCAAGAACAACGAAGTCGTATTTTTTCATCCTTACGATCATACTGCTGCCTCCTTTCCTAGCTGCAGGGCCATATTCTGGCGCGTCTTCACTATCTTCTGTGAACTTTTCGAGAGGTTCTCCTCATCTTCGAGGAAACGCTTAATCTTCCGGATCGCATCCCGATATCCCGGTATCTGTACCTTTTCGTAAAGGTTCACCTTTTGGGTTGTCTTTTTGCGGGCATAATCCAGAAGGGCGGTCTTATGCCTGAAAAATTCATATTCGAGGCTCAATTCCGATATTTGTTTAAGCAGCGCGACCCCGTCGGAATACCAGGCCGGACTGCT
>JAJBVJ010000116.1 GCA_020859875.1 Rikenellaceae bacterium | reverse complement strand
TTCGGGCAGGAGTGGCTCGACCAGATCTCGGGCGATTACAGCGGCCAGAATATCCGCGACTACCTGAGCGCCATAGACGACGTGGCCGCCGAACCGTGGGTCGACCAGACGCGGTTGGGATGCGTAGGGGCGAGCTACGGCGGTTACTCCGCATTCTTCCTCGCCGGCAACGACGAGGGGCGTTTCCGGGCCTTCATAGCCCACTGCGGTATATTCGACTTCGAAAGTATGTACGGCCAGACCGAGGAGCTATTCTTTGTCAACAACGACTACGGCGGCCCCTACTGGAGCAGCGACCCCGTGGCCCGCAGGTCTTATGAAAACTCGCCCCACAAGTTCGTCGAAAACTGGCATGCGCCGATACTGATAATCACGGGACTCAACGACTTCCGCATACCCTATACCCAGAGCCTCGAAGCCTTCACGGCCGCACGGGTGCTGGGAATCCCATCGAGACTGGTAGCCTTCGAGAACGAAGCCCACCAGGTGTTCAAGCCCCAGAATTCGATCGTTTGGAACCGCGAATTCTTCGACTGGCTGGATAGATATGTAAAGCGCCCGAAATTGCACTAAACGTTAGAGGATTATGAGGTTTTTTTATTTTCCGGTTTTGATCGCCATTGCGGGAATTTGCTCCGGCTGCTGCGGTAAAAAAGGGCCCGCAGACACATTCAAGGTCGTTTCTTGTAACATCCGTTACGATAATGTCCACGACGGCGAAAACCGGTGGGAACTGCGCAGAGAAGCGATGGTCGAAATGCTTTGCACCGAGCGGTGCGACCTTGTCGGGATGCAGGAAGTGCTTGCCGGTCAGTATGATTTTCTGAGGGAAAATATGGAAGGCTACGGTTTCGCCGGAGTGGGCCGCGACGACGGGCTGCGCGGCGGAGAGATGATGGCCATCGCCTACCGCAAAGAGCGGTTCGACAAACTCGAAGAGGGCCATTTCTGGCTGAGCGAGACCCCCGAAGAGGTTTCTCTCGGCTGGGACGGTGCCTGCAACCGCATGGTTTCCTGGCTGCGACTGGAGGACAAGACCGCGGGCCGGGAGATATACTTTTTCAATACCCACCTCGACCACCAGGGGACGGCGGCCCGCACCGAAGGGGCCAGCCTTGTCGCCTCGAAGATAAAAGCCATCACCAGAGGGGCTCCTTTCGTTCTGACGGGGGACTTCAACGCCCCGCCGGACGATCCGGTGCTGGAGGGGCTCCGCGCGAGTTTCCCTTCGGCACGGGACAGGGCCCCCGAGACCGACAGCCGCGACACCTTCAACGGCTTCGGGATGTACCAGGGCAGCGTGATCGACCATATTTATTACGGCGGGCTCGTCCCTACACTGTTCCGTACACTCGACGGGGACTACGGCGTGCGGTACATCTCCGACCACTACCCGGTAGAGGCGGTATTCGTGTACGAAGAATAAATTTTTAGCGGCACCCACCGCCGGTGGAAATTGCCTTACGATCATTCCGTCGAACCAAAAGATTATTCATATGTGGTACCTGCTCGCCGCCGTTATAGGCTCCTCGTCGCTGGTAGTGATCCTCAAGGTTTTCGACCTTAAAGGGGTGAACCTCTACGCCGGTATAACCGTAAATTACGTCGTGGCGGCCCTCCTCTCGCTGGCTTTCGCGCCGGCCGGGATGTCGGCGGTGGAAATAACCTCTGCGCCGTGGTTTGCCATCTCTCTGGTTATAGGAGCTCTGTTTATGCTCTCCTTCGTAGTATATGCCCTTTCGGCCCAGGCATCCGGGGTAGCCGTTACCACCATCTCGGGAAGGGCGGCGGTCGTGATCCCGGTCGTCTTTGCTTTCCTGTTTTTCGGGGAAAAACCTACATGGGCAAAGATCGCACTGCTGGCCGTGATCCTGGCGGCGATGCTGATGATCCTCAAGAAGAGGGGAGCAGGAAACGGTGAGAGAAAACGGTTTACGGGGATAGCTCTTTTTATCCTTCCCATCGGGGTTTTTCTCTTTAACGGGGTCAACGATACGCTGGTGCAGTATGCACAGCGGGAGATGATCCCGTCGGCGGATCTTTACCCCCTTTTCAACGGGGTGATGTTCATAGCCGGAGCCTTTACGGGTCTGGTCTGCTACAATCTGGCGGGCATCCGCCGCAAGCAGGTTTCCGGGTGGGGTGACTTGGCCTGGGGCTCGCTGCTCGGGGTTATGAACTGGATATGTATGACAGGGGTCGTCAACGGACTGAATTACATGGACGGATCGGTATTCTATCCGCTCTATTATACCGGTGCGATCCTGATCGCCACCATCGCCGGGGTGTGGATATTCCGCGAAAGGCTCTCCCCGCTAAATTATGCCGGAATCGTCCTTGCGGTCGGGGCGATCGCGGTACTGAGCATGATCTGACACCCTTCCGGTAAAGATAAAACAGCCTCCCACGGTAAACGGGAGGCTTTTTTTACGGATTGTGCCTGTATTTAAAACCGGAACGACAGGGTGGCCATCACGGTATTCCTTGTGAGTTTCTGGGAAATTTCCCCGGCAAAGTATTCCCCCAGTGAATCCACGTCGTAGTAGAGGTAGTAGGGGGAATATTTGGTGTGGCTGTATACATAGGCCACATCGAGGGCCGCCTGTCTGCCTATGCGGTATCCTATACCGAAGCTGCCCGAGTAGTACTCTTCCGGAAGGGGGGAGTCGTAGGCATAACGCTTGGTGTCGATGGCGAGGGCCGAGTCGGTGTAGGTGGCACCCATCCTGAGCGAGAGCAAATTTGTCGGACGTACCTCCAGGCCGAGGCGGAAAGTGTTGTTGCCCTGGAATTCGTCCCGGATCACACTGTTCATCCCTTTCAGGTCGCGATACTCGCCGCGGTAGCGCATCGAGTTGTACCAGGCCCTTTCGTAGTCGGCCGATATTACACCGACCTGCCCGAATGTATAGGAGATGCCGGCCATGAGCTTTGTCGGAGTGGAGAAGTCCACTTCGAAATCGTCGGCGTAGATGCTCTTGCTGTCACCCCTTCCGACGCCGTCCGCCTCGGTCTCATAATAGAGGGAGGTGTCGTAGCGGTAGGTCACGGTGCTCCAGGTGGGGGTATGTACGGCCACCCCTATGCGCAGGGCGTCGGTAGGGCGCAGGACCATACCCAGCTTCAGGTTTACACCCGTGCCGGTCATCTTCATATACTGGTCGTACTGCAAATAGCGCGAGGGGCTGTACTGCGAGGCGGGATTGTTGTTCGAGTACTCTTCGTCATATAGAATTTCCTGCCGCAGGGAGTAGTCCTGGAGGCCGATGGTGAATCCGAAATAAAATTTGTTCTGGACGTTGAAACCCCCGGAAATGTTATATTCGTCGATGCTTCCCCGCGTCTTTATCCGCGCCATATGGTTCGTAAGGGCACTCTCGGACAGTTCGAAAGGCTTGTAGGTCGCCCCGCCGTCTTCGGTGTCGAGCAGGTAGGTATGGTAGGCCAGAAATGCCCCGTACCTCTGCCTGTCAATGGGGCTGCGGTAGAAGTCGTCTATGTCCGAAGGATTCGTCCCGTTGAGCTGGTGGCCGAAGACGTGTGCGATCGAGTTGCCGTTCCGGCCGATATCCATGAAATTGCTCGTATTGTAGTCTGCAAGGCGGTTGTAGCCGATCCCGAAGGTGAAACTGGTAAGGGTTCCCGAGCCCTCGTAGAGATTAACGGCCGCGCCGAAATTGGCCAAAGAGAATTTTGTACTTCCGTTCGACCCGTTGGAAATATATCCCGCCAGATTACTGTTGTCGATCTTGTT
>JAJBVJ010000192.1 GCA_020859875.1 Rikenellaceae bacterium | reverse complement strand
TGGCAACCGAGGTCGAGCTGACGGAGGCGTGCCGGGGGCTGGGCGAGATACGCTAGCCGGAAACTATGGAGCAGGTAGCCGACGACGAGCCGAAAAGAAAAGTAGTATCGACGCTTATGGACGAATACTTTGCCGCATGGAACCGCCGTCAGGGTGCGGCCCCGGAGCCTGCCGTGAAAGCCCCTGCGGACTTCGATGTACGCAAGTTTACCGGAGAAGTTTAACAGTAAAAAACAAGCCAATGAAACAGAGAGATTACGGATAGCTTCGGCTGTCAGACCACTAAAAAAATCGAGAAGTAACAAAGCAAACAAATCCCGGCGGCTGCGGGGGAATCATCCCACCCTCCGGCCGCCTTTTAAAATTTAAAGCAATGACAAAAAAGAAAATTATTTTGTCGGCGGGCATAGTTGTGGCTGCCGCATCGGCGGCCTACGGGCAGGGCAACGGCATCGGAGGAATTACCGAGGCTACCAATATGGTAACATCCTATTTCGACCCCGGAACAAAACTTATCTACGCCATCGGCGCCGTGGTCGGACTTATCGGCGGCATAAAGGTTTACAACAAATTTTCGTCCGGCGATCCGGACACCTCGAAAACCGCCGCAAGCTGGTTCGGCGCCTGTATTTTTTTGATTGTGGCCGCGACGATCCTGCGCTCTTTCTTCCTTTAGCCAACTCCGTAAATCAGCAAGATATGGAGTATAATATTAATAAAGGCATAGGAAAGAGCGTAGAGTTCAAGGGCCTCAAATCGCAGTACCTTTTCATCTTCGCCGGGGGCCTGCTGGGGGTGTTCGTGGTGTTCGTGGTGCTGTATATGGCGGGTGTGGATCAATGGGTCTGCATCGGGTTCGGGGTAACGGCCGCATCGGCCCTGGTATGGTTTACATTCAAACTCAATGCCGAATACGGGGAACACGGGCTTATGAAAGTAATGGCGCGGCGCCAGCATCCGCGTTACCTTATCAACCGCCGCACCCCGCGCCGGTTGTTCGCCCGTGGTGGCAGAAAGGAGGCGGCCGATGCGTAATACATTAAAAGCAGCTACCATTGAGAGTAAATTCCCGCTGCTGGCCGTGGAGCATGACTGCATCATCAGCAAGGATGCGGATATAACGGTCGCCTTCCGGGTGGAGCTGCCGGAACTGTTCACCGTCACCAGCGCCGAATACGAGGCGATACATGCCGCGTGGGGTAAAGCCGTCAAGGTGCTACCCGATTACTCGGTCATTCATAAGCAGGACTGGTTCGTGCGGGAAAACTACAAACCCGCCACCGACCGGGACGATATGAGTTTTCTATCGCGCAGTTTCGAGCGGCATTTCAACGAGCGACCCTATCTGAATCATTCGTGTTTCCTGTACCTTACAAAGACCACAAAGGAGCGGATGCGGATGCAGTCCAGCTTCTCCAGTCTTTGCCGGGGGAATATCATTCCGAAAGAGGTAAACCGGGACACGGCGATAAAATTCCTGGAGGCGGTCGGCCAGTTCGAGCGTATTGTGAACGATTCGGGTTTTGTAACACTCACCCGCCTTACATCGGACGAGATTACCGGAACGGAGCAAAGCGCAGGGCTTATCGAGAAATATTTTGCCCTGTCGCTGGACGACACGACTTGCCTGGAGGACATGGAACTCGGAGCGGAGGGCCTGCGGATCGGCGCAAAGAGTATCTGCCTGCATACGGTTTCCGACGTGGAGGATTTGCCCGGCACGGTAGGAACCGATATGCGCTACGAGCGGCTGTCGACCGACCGAAGCGACTGCCGCCTGTCATTCGCCGCGCCGGTGGGACTGCTTCTGTCCTGCGACCATGTGTATAATCAGTATATCTTCCTGGACGATTCGGCCGAGAACCTGCGGCTCTTTGAGAAATCCGCCCGCAATATGCAATCCCTTTCCCGCTACTCACGCGGCAATCAGATCAACAAAGAATGGATAGACAAGTATCTGAACGAGGCACACAGCTTCGGCCTGACTTCGGTGCGGGCGCACTTCAACGTGATGGCCTGGTCGGACGATCCGCAGGAATTAAAGCATATCCGCAACGACGTGGGGAGCCAGCTTGCCTTAATGGAGTGCAAGCCCCGGCATAACACGGTCGATGCCGCCACCCTGTATTGGGCCGCAATGCCATGCAACGGGGGCGACTTCCCGGCCGAGGAAAGTTTCTACACGTTCATTGAACCGGCCTTGTGCTTTTTTACCCAGGAAACGAACTACCGAAGCTCACCGTCGCCCTTCGGGATAAAGATGTGCGACCGGGTAAGCGGTAAGCCGCTCCATGTGGATATATCGGACTTGCCGATGAAGCAGGGGATTACGACGAACCGAAATAAATTCGTGCTGGGGCCTTCGGGAAGCGGCAAGAGTTTTTTTATGAACCACCTTGTCCGCCAGTATTGGGAGCAGGGCACTCACGTCGTGCTGGTCGATACGGGGAACTCTTATCAGGGCCTTTGCGAAATGGTGCGGCGCAAGACCAAAGGCCAGGATGGGGTGTATTTCACCTACACCGAGGAAAACCCGATCAGCTTCAACCCCTTTTATACGGACGACTATGTTTTCGACGTGGAGAAGAAAGACAGCATCAAAACCCTGCTGCTCACCCTCTGGAAATCCGAGGACGACCGGGTAACGAAAACGGAATCCGGGGAACTCGGCAGCGCCGTATCGTCCTATATCCAAAAGATACAGACCGACCGCAGTATCACGCCCTGCTTCAACACTTTTTATGAGTATATGCGGGACGAATACCGGCGGGAATTGGACGAGCGGGAAATCAAGGTAAGCCGCGAGGACTTCAATATCGACAATATGCTTACCACCCTGCGTCAGTATTACCGGGGCGGGCGTTTCGACTTCCTTTTGAACTCGGCGGAGAATATCGACCTGCTGAATAAATCTTTTATCGTCTTTGAGATCGACAGCATAAAGGAGAACAAAGAACTTTTCCCGGTGGTGACGATTATCATAATGGAGGCTTTCATCAATAAGATGCGGCGGCTAAAGGGTGTGCGCAAGCAGCTTATCGTAGAGGAAGCCTGGAAGGCCCTTTCGTCAGCGAACATGGCCGAGTACATGAAATATATGTATAAGACCGTCCGCAAGTATTTCGGGGAGGCAATCGTCGTAACGCAGGAAGTGGACGACATCATTGCCTCGCCGATTGTCAAGGAAGCCATCATCAATAATTCCGACTGTAAAATCCTGCTCGACCAAAGAAAGTTTATGAACCGCTTTGACGTGATCCAGTCTCTTTTGGGGCTTACCGAAAAGGAGAAAGGGCAGATACTTTCTATCAACATGGCTAACAATGCCTCACGCAAGTATAAGGAGGTTTGGTTCGGCCTGGGCGGAGTACAGTCCGGGGTATATGCGACCGAGGTTAGTATGGAGGAATACCTGACCTACACGACCGAGGAGAGCGAGAAAGTCGAAGTATTTAAAAAGACCGACGAGTTGGACGGGAACTACGAACTGGCTATAAAACAGCTTGCCGAACAGAAGCGGCAATAACACTAATCCTGACGAACCATGTATAGCATAAGTAACGGAACCCAAGCCCCGGCTTTGTCATGGCTGGACTTCGATGCGGGCGACATCACGGGGACGTGGGAAAGCCGGGAGGGAGGCCCCCGTTTGCGGATATTCCGCAAGGAGGCCCGTAAGGGCGGATGCCTTTGCCTGGAGCTTACCTACAAGATGCCGCAGGCGGTCTTTGCGTGTCCGATTCGGGCGTGCTTCGGCATCCGGTACTTCGAGCTATACGGGCGTGTGG
>JAJBVJ010000104.1 GCA_020859875.1 Rikenellaceae bacterium | reverse complement strand
ACGGTTCCCGGGTCGGCGATCTTATCGGAGGCCGGGTTCAGGTAACGCCCCGTGGCGCTTACGGCGACGGTGCCGTCCGGAAGGACGATCTCGGCAGACCCGGTGAACATCCTGCCGAGGTCTTCATCGACCCTTCCGACCACTTTTATCTGCTGGCCGTAAGGGACTGGTTTGAGGTACTTGAGCGACAGCTCCAATGTTACACCCCACACTGTCTGCGGCTTGCCAACGGATATTACCCTGCCGATTACCTCGTCGAGCAGGGCCGACGCTATCCCGCCGTGAAGACGCCCCGGATAGCTTTGGTGGTGCTCACAGGGGGTGCAGACGCATATCAGTTCACCGCCTTCGGTCTCGAAGAACCGTGCGCCGAGTCCGCTGGAGTTCTCCGTCCCACAGACAAAACACATCCGGGAGTTATATTGCCGGGCCGTTATCTTGTGCTCCATACAAACGAAATTAATCGATGACGATAAAAATAGGACTTTTCTTGCAATTACCGTGGCCGGAATGGGGCCGGATTTACCCGTTGTGCAAAAAATAATACATACTTTCTTTGATTTTGTGCCAAATTTTAGTAAATTAGTTTAAGATCGAACTACTGGGATTTTTATCGGCCCGACAGGAGTCTTCCCGCCAAGGTACGGGAAGGGCAGCGTCGGCGATCGAACCCCGGCAAATATATGATCCATGACGACCGAACAGATCAATAGCGGGCTGATACAGATCATGCGGGAAAGAATCCCCTCCGGGATGAACCTGGCCCGGGTACTTATGGATCTTCTTTGCATAGGAGAAGAGGCTGTCTACCGGCGGCTGCGGGGTGAAGTTCCCTTCACGCTGGCCGAAGCGGCCATCGTTTCGGGGAAATTAGGCATATCACTCGACAAACTCGTCGGTGCGGATCGGCAGGGAAATGCGGTGTTCGATCTGAACCTTATAAAGTACGACGATCCGGCCGACACCTACCATGCCCTGATAGATAATTACATCGAGCTCTTCGAGTCTATTGCTGACCTGGCTGCGGTGGAGACCGGCACGGCGGCCAATAAGGTACCCCAGGTATTTACCATGAAATACGAGACCCTCTCGAAATTCCGTTTTCTGAAATGGATGTACCAGAACGAGGAGAAGGAAACGGCCCGGTCGCTGGACGATATTACGCTTCCCGAAAAGCTCGTCCGCAAACAGCAGCAATATATAGGTTATGTTCAGAGGTTCGGCTTCACCTACTATGTCTGGGATGCCATGCTGTTCGCGGCACTTATCGCCGATATAAAGTATTTTGTGAGTATCGGGATAGTTAATAACCATAATGTCGCTCGGCTCAGGGAGGAACTTATGGCCCTGCTCGAGGAAATGTACCATATCGCCTCGGTGGGAAAGTTCCCGTCCGGGAACGAAATACAGATATATATTTCCAATATCAATTTCGAGGCTACATACAGCTATATCGAGGCAAATAATTATATACTGGGGCTATTGCGGGTATTTTCCCTCAACCCTATGACCTCCCGTGACGAAGAGGTATTTCTGAACCTGAAGCGGTGGATTAAGTCCCTAAAGAAATTCTCGATCCTCATTTCCCAGAGCGGGGAGATGCAGCGTATACAATTTTTCAACAAACAGAGGGAAGCCGTAGCCACACTCTGATTTCCGGCTATTAAAATTAGTTTCTACCGTTTTCAAATTTTGCAAACAAAATCACTCCCATTATCCCCAGTAACACTATTTGGGCTTAATATATGTGTTGAGTCTAAATTAGACACAACCGTAACGTCGTTTTGGTTTTAACGGAACTTTCCTGTGGCATATTTAAGCCATATTTGCACTGGAAATGGTCGTAGACGGGATGAGGAAGGGATTTATCTCCAACGATAAAATGATCTTCCTGTCTTTTCTGCCGGATGCGGTGGACAGTTTCTGTTACGGCTATTAACTGTATTTTGCGAAAGAGGAAACCAGGGGAGATTCTATGAAGTCATTGGCGGATTATAACTACGGAGAGGGATTGGTAAAGGCGATGAAGGACAGGCTGCCTGACGGTGTAAATCTGGCCCATGTACTAATGGACATCCTGTGCCTCGGCAAAGAGTCGGTTTACCGCCGGCTGAGGGGAGATGTTCCCTTCACTTTTAACGAGGTGGTCTTTCTTGCCAAATATTTCAATATCTCGTTGGACAGCATTATGGGGGAGAAGGTCTCCAACGGAGCCATGTTCAATCTCCAGCTGGTGGATTCGGATAACGAATACGCCAATTATTACGAGATGCTGAACTATTTTCACAACGTTTTCACCTATCTGTCAAAAGATCCGGGTTCGCAGTTGAATTTTGCCTGCAACATAATCCCCTACGCGCTCTACCCTTCATACGACTATCTTAACCGCTACCGGATTTGCCGTTGGCTCTATCATAACGACCGGCTGTCGGTACCCTCCACCCTCGAAGATATCGAGATTCCCAGGAAACTTGTGGAGATGCAGGAAAAAATGGCCCATTCCATAAAGAATATCAATACGGTCTCCTTTATCTTCGATTGCAACGTGCTTAAATCCTATATCCGTGAGATCGAATATTTCAGCGCTCTCAGGGTGATAAGCGAGTCGGATGTCAGGAATGTTAAAAAAGAGCTACTGCTTCTTCTCGACGAACTGGAGAGGCTGACTATCGTTGGACGGAACGATCTGGGGAAACAGGTATCGGTCTATCTGTCCAATCTCGATTTCGAATCGAGTTACGGCCATGCAGAGCGGGAAGGATTCCAGATATGTTTTTTCCGGGTACATCTGCTAAACTCGTTCGACTCCCAGCAAAAGAAGATTTGCGATGCCCAGAAGGCGTGGATCAAAGCGCTCAAACGCCACTCCACACTCATCTCTCAGAGCGGGGAGGTGGAGAGGATAAAATTTTTCGCGGAACACAGGGCGCTGGTAGGCGCTGTAAAATACAATTTGTCCGAATGATCGGCTGGTTGCGACAAGAATTATAAAATCTTATTCAATATTCTATTTAAAAAAGCTGGGTTGAGGTATTAAACCGCAGATCGGTTTATGCCAACAAAGGGAGCCTGTACGGCTCCCTTTCCTTTTTTCTGATAATTCTCCGGGTCAGAGGGGCTGGCATACGGGACAATAATAGATGCTGCCTCCCATGTAATTTTCTTTTACGATCACCGTTCCGCACTCCGGACATGGAGTGCCGGCCGTATCTTTAGAGAGTATAGAAGTATAACCTCCTTTGCTGCCGAATAAGTCCGTTTCGCTTTCCCGGCCGCCCCTGGCCGCCATTCTGGCCAGAGTGTAGGTAATGCTGTCGTAGAGTCGGTCGATACCTACCCGGCCGAGTCGGTCTACCTTCGCTTTGGGATGTACGCCTGCATTGAATAGAATATCCTGAAGAACTCCATTGCCCAGCCCCGGGATTCTCTGTCCGGTGGCCAGCAGCGCCTTGACGCTCTTACTACGGACACCGGGGTCGGCCGCAAGGGTATGGAAATATTCCCGGGTGAACCCGTCAGAAAGCACTTGCGGTTTAGAGATGGCTGCAAGGTAATAGTCGGCAAGAGTTCCTTCCGGCTTCCCGTCTTCGAAAAGTATGAACCCTGCATACATCCTCACAGCCGCCGTCAGGCAGCTCTGGTCGGTAAAGCCGATAAGCAGCTGGAATGTTTTGGGAAGCTTCCCGGGCGGTTCGGTATAGAGCAAATTAGCCCCGTCGGTAACTGCAAGCGATACGCTTTCGAACATGATCTCGACCATTCCACCCACGGGCCTTGCTCCCGTGAGCTGTCGGCCCGATAGAAGGGGGTAGAAATCTAC
>JAJBVJ010000011.1 GCA_020859875.1 Rikenellaceae bacterium | reverse complement strand
AGACATGTGTGAGAATGCTTCTCGGGGATGCCGTATTTTATTGTGCCCGCACCGACTACAGCGTCCGTGTGGAGATCTTTGTGGGGCTCACACAGAAGAATACCGGCGTGGACTATGGAGCTTTATCCCTCGAAGTGGACGGTAAAATAGTAAGCCGCCAGGTAAAACCCTTCGGCGAGGGTATCAACCGGGTAACCGCAACGGGTAAGGAAGCGGCGGATAAGATCGATGTAGCCTTCGTGGTGGACGCCACAGGCTCGATGGGCGACGAGCTGGAGTATCTCAAGACGGAGATGGTGGATGTAATAGAGCGGGTGGAGCAGGCCAATCCCGGCAGGCGGGTGCGCACGTCGGCCGTCTTCTACCGCGACGTGGGCGACGATTACGTTACCCGGGTGTCGGATTTCACGGACGACCTACGTTCGACGGCCGATTTTATCCGTGAGCAGTACGCCAGCGGCGGAGGCGACTATCCCGAAGCGGTACATACGGCGCTCGAAAAAGCCACCGGGGAGCTCCAATGGTCGGACGACGCCCGCACGCGGATCATGTTCCTGCTGCTGGACGCTCCTCCCCACCACCGTACGGACGTGATCGCCTCACTCCACCGAACGGTGCCCGCGGCGGCCGGGATGGGTATAAAGATCATCCCGATCGTGGCCAGCGGCATCGACAAGGAGACGGAATTTCTGATGCGCTATTTCGCGATCGCCACCAACGGCACTTACGTCTTTATCACCGACCACAGCGGAGTAGGCAACGCCCACCTCGAACCCTCGGTGGGAGAGTACCAGGTGGAATATCTCAACGATGTGATGGTGAGGCTGATAAATAAATATTCGAGGTAGTGAGCATTTCTTAGGTTATCCGGGCTCCCGGGAGCCCGGATAACCTAAGTCGGCTAAAAAGAAAGTCTCTTACCGAAATCCGGCTTTCCGGATTGAACCCGCAATAGTATCCCTGTGCAGGTTTTTTCTCTAATGGATCGCCTATATACATGCAAGATATTTCCCGATGGCTCGCATAATTGCATGCAATGGTTCTCTTCATACTTTTTCTCGATAAAAATCGACGAACATACAAGTAGAAGAAAACAAGATAAAAAGTAAGACAAAAATCAAGGCATGTTTGTATCGCGGCGGCGTCGCCGGATATTAAGGCGCATCGCCACCGTAAAGGATAAAATGTAACAAATGTTACAGGAAAATGGCCGAAATTATAAACCGATGAGTCCTTACGGGAACTCTTCCCGGAACTTGCGGCGGATTATCTCCGCTACCGGCCGGCCCGTCTGGAGGCTTTCGAGCCAGGAGAGAATGTCGAGATAGTAGAATGCCCGGCGTTCGTAAGGGTGGGATTCGTAGGGCTTCAGCCTGTCGTACAATCCTTTGAGTTCGTCCTTGATCTGGTCCGCGTAGATGGAATTGAGCTTCTTTAGAAAGGCCAGCATTTCCTGCTGTACGGCGTTCATATCGTTCATTTTCACCAGGAAGGAGTAGACCGAGCGGATCTGGTAGTCGAGATTGTAATCGATTCCGGCCTCATAGGAGGCGATCAGGTTGAGTATCCGGGCGAAACATTGCAGATCGCGCCGGATGTGCGGGTCTTTTGTGGTGGTGATGCGCGAGAGGTACTCCATACATTTGCGGTACTGCCCGTCCCCGAAATAGAGACACGCTATCTTGTAATAGAGCAGCATCCGGTAGTGGACGCTCATGATCCGCCGGTTGCGGGCTATGAACTCCTCGATGGCGGGCACCATGCCGAGTCCCTCGGAAAATGTGCCCTCGGTGAAGCATCGGTTAATCCTGTTTATGATAAGTGTACGTTGCGAGAGGTAGGCGGCGGTGTTGTTCAGTCCTGCCAGTGCGGGAAATCCCCGCTCGAAAACATCGAGCCATTCACAGAACTGCCGGTGCTTGCGCATCAGGTAAAGCCCTTCGAGTATCTGGGCGCATCCGCGGATATACTCGTCGTACATAACCCCCTTCATGCGTGGATTCTCATGGAAAAGATCCACCCACCGCCGGCTGAAGCGGTAGCTCAACACGAAGTTATGTTGAATGTAGTAGTACCAGGCCGAGGCTCGGTAGTAGTTGAATTTTTCATGGAAATTCATCTTGCCGGTCCGTCCGGCATAAGCCTCGAGGCGCGGCCCGAAATATTGGACGATAAGGTCTATATCCTTCTGTGAACGGGCGTAGCCGAGCTGGTTATAGAGGGAATATACCCTTACGGCAGTGTTGGAAAGTTCGCTCACGGCCTCGACGCTCCGGCAGAGCCGGGCAACGGCCTGGTAAGCCCGGTCGCTGGTGCCCGTCATATCGCGGCCGATGGTGGCGGTTTCTATCTTTTCGAGGAAATCGATAATCTCCAGGGCCAGACCGTAATCCTCCAAGGTGTAGGCCTGCTCCCTGATCTTTTCGAGTATTTTGTGGCTCTGGCGATAGAGACCCTTGTCGTAGAGTATCTGGGCGAAATCGAGCTGTTCGCGCAGTTGCATCGTCTCGGAGTGCTGCACATTCAACAGGCGGATGCTGGTGAGTATCTGACGGTAGAGGTGAGCCTTCATATTGGGAAGCTGCTCCTTTTTGATCGGGCACCGGGCCAAAATCCGCGCCTCGTCATACTCCTCGCTGGCCTCCAGCTGGTCGAACAGCAGCAGGAACTTCGCTTCGTGGTTGCCCGCCAGGCGGGTTGCGTAGAGTTTGAAATTCCGTTTTTCGGCCTTTGTCATGTTCCTGATAAGGTCGAAGACAGGTTCCTGCTTTTCCGTAATGGCCATATCGATCGGTGGTTTTTTCCCAAGAGTATACAAAAATACCCTTTTTTCCGCGAACAGCGTAAAATGCAAGGAATTTAGCCCTTTCTTATTAATTTTGTCACTTATTCCACTATGACGCAAAAACGATGGCTGGCTTAGACAGATATTCGCTCCGAGGCGTATCCTCCCAAAAAGAAGACGTACACAACGCTATAAAGCAAGTCGACAAAGGGCTCTTCCCGAAGGCTTTTTGCAAAGTGGTTCCCGACCTTCTGTCCGCAAGCCCGGATCACTGCGTGGTTATGCATGCGGACGGTGCCGGAACCAAATCTTCGCTGGCCTATGCCTACTGGAGAGAGACGGGCGACCTTTCGGTCTGGAAGGGAATCGCCCAGGACGCCGTGGTGATGAATACGGACGACCTGCTCTGCGTCGGCATTACCGACAATATACTGCTCTCTTCCACCGTCGGCCGCAACCGGAGGCTCATCCCGGGGGAGGTGATCTCGGCCATAATAAACGGTACGGAGGAGTTCCTTTCCAAGATGCGCGATCTGGGGGTCGGGATATATTCCACCGGCGGAGAGACGGCCGATGTGGGAGATCTGGTGCGCACGGTGATCGTCGACAGCACCGTGGTGGCCCGGATTCGCAAGGACCAGGTAATCTCCAACGACCGCATCCGCGGCGGGTGCTATATCGTGGGCCTCAGTTCGTTCGGCCAGGCAAAATACGAGGATGAGTATAACGGGGGTACGGGAAGCAATGGCCTCACCTCGGCTCGGCACGACATCTTTGCCAATTACCTTGCAAAAAAATATCCCGAAACCTTCGACGGCGGTGTGCCGTCAGACCTGGTCTACACCGGAAGCTACAAACTGACCGACCGGATAGAGGGCTGCCCCCTGGACATGGGCCGGCTTGTCCTCTCCCCCACGCGCACCTATGCCCCGGTAATTAAGGAGATACTGCGCCACTACCGTTGTCAGATACTGGGCATGGTACATTGCAGCGGCGGCGGCCCGCCCTAAGTGCTCCATTTTGCCCATAGCCTCCGTGTGATCAAAG
>JAJBVJ010000231.1 GCA_020859875.1 Rikenellaceae bacterium | reverse complement strand
ATAAATGTGAGGTTTTCGGCGCCGGCAAGCAGGTCCATGATCGCTATCCCGCGAGAGGTTCTCACCGCAAGTGATTCGATAGTTATATCGGAATTGAACGTATCGTCCCCGGTCACATTCACCGTCAACTGGCTGAGCGCATGGTTAAAGGTTCCCAAATCTACCGTACCGTCGCTCTTCGACCAACTCTTTTGCACGCTGTTTCCCGTGGCGTACAATACGTCCGGCATTCCGTCCTGCAACTCGATCTCGAGAGATGTATAATCGTTGGCCAGCGAGATGGCGCTGGATTCGGATGTATGCGGACTGTATGCCGCGAAATTGAGCGCCGTCCCGTCCAGCGGCCAGTACTTGACCGTCTGCCAGGTGAAATAATAGGTTCCCGACGATTCGCTCGTTACGGTGGCCACCTCGTTGCCTATATCGTCATATTGCCTCCAGTCGGTACTGCCCGCATAGGTGGCCGTGACACCTATGGTGTTGTTGGGGAAATCCCCCACGGCCCGGGTCAGATCCTCCGGGGAGCCCCGGAATAGGATAGCCGAGGCCTCCGTATCTCCCGGATCGACAGTCTCGCAGGGCCGGTCGGCGCTGTCGCAGCCCCAAAGGAGGGCTGCGGCAGTCAGTACCGGGGTCAATATATATCTTATTTTATTACTGGTCATATCCTGTCGTTTTACTGGATAATTACACTTCCGCTGTCGTTATCTTCCCACTTTTCGAGGTTCGCGCTGAGATCGATCCCGGTGAGTTTAATGTCGACATAAATGGTTGTAACATATCCCGGATCGAAAAGAAGCGAATCCTCTACAAGCCGGCCGATAAACGGCGCCGTATAACCGGGGAGTTTCACCGAAACCACTTCGGTACCCTTGTAGATGGTCTGCGGCATTACTATGGCCGAGAACTGCCTGTCCGCAATGTCGGTATAGGGAGTTATCGTACCGCCTACGCTCGAGGAGGGAACTATCCTGCCCGTTAGAAGATTGGCGGTACCGTCGAGTATGAAATTACTCAGTGTCACGGTCGTCCCTGCAAGGTCGGCGTCGGTCAGTTCGTCGCTCCGCAGAATCACCTGTACGCGGCTCAGTACATGCTTGAAGTTAAAGTTGAAGTAGGTATGGTAACCACTCGGATACTCGAGGTGATCCATAAGAAGGTCGCGGCGATCCCAACCGGCGCTTTGGTCGGTCTCGATATTCCATGCAAACGATGTAACCCCGGAAGTGGCTGCCGGTATGTAATCGCTGTATGGGAAATATACCGCCGTCATACTGAGGCCAGTATCGAAGAAGTCGTCCCAGGAAAGGGTCGAACCCGTCCAGTTCCCGCCTTGATAGGTGTAGGGGTATCTTTGTCCGTCCGTAAGGTTATAAACGTACATTGTCTTGCCGACGAAGAAACCGTCGGTACCTTCGAGTTCCCCCGTAATTCCGATCGGGGAGGGCACCATCGATATCGTGGCCCCTTCCGTCCAGTCGGTCACCCTGGCGCTTATCAAAACTGCGGTCTCTCGCATATCTATCTCCAGTACGGTGGTATAACCCGCCCGGTAGACGATGTCCGTAGGGCAAACCACGGTATAATCGTGCGTACCGTCAGAAACGACGGCTACATCCTTTGTCGCCGTTATGGTCTGCGGTTCCACGAAAGCCAGGGCGGAATTGTTGTTATCCCCTACCCCTTTCTCGACTACCACATCGATCTTTCCGCTTCCGATATTGAAAATACCGTTGTCGTAACTTCCGCCCGAAACATAGTCCGGAAGTACGATATCCATGGCATTGAGCTCGGCTTGTGTAAATGTAGTGTCGCTCGATATGAGCCTTACGGCCACCTGGGCGACGGCATGCTTCAGCTCGAAATTGACCGCATTCGGGTATGAGACTATCGTCGGCCCCGAGAGCAGGTAGTCGTCGGGCTGGGTGGAATTGTATGCACTCTGGCGAAGGATCGACGCATAGAATGTTTCGGGATCGTCGAGGTCTTCCCAGTAAACCGGATTGGTAGAGGTCCAGTTCGTGCCGTTCCATTTGTAGGAGCTCAGCGGCTCGCGCTGTGCACCGTAATAGACATCCATCACTTCATCGACCCTCACACCGTCTGTCGCACCCTCTTCGACGATTACCTTCAACGCTTCGAGTCTGACGGTATCGGCCTGCCAGTCGGAAACGGTCGCGGCGATCGAGAAGGTTCCCTTTTCGTACTTGACAATCATCGTGGTCGCCACTCCGGCCGGGAAGTCGAGTCCGCCCGAAGGCGCCGGCGCTTCGTAAACATTATTACCGAAGTTGACCCTTACGGCGGTCTGGCCGGCGGGGATGGTCTGCGGTTCGAAGATCGCCACCCCTGAAATATCGTTGGTACGGCTCAGGGTAATATCGCCCGTGGTCGTCCCCGGGACGAGTTTCGCGCCGTCGAACTCGCCGCCGGTCCGGTACCCGGGAAGCACGAGTGTCGCATTCTTCATCTCGGCCTCGCTGAATGTATCGGAGGTTAGAGCCACCACCGCTTTTGTCGCGGCATGGGTAAGGGTAAAATCTATACCCGTATTGTCGTATCCCCGGGTAGGTTCCGAGAGAAGTACGTCGGGAAGCTGGCTGTCGTGCAGTGCGTCGGCCGCATCCATTCGGGCGATAAACCATGCCGGGGATGGAGTGTCTTCCCAATATTTCACGGCGGCAGCATTCCAAACCGATCCGTCATATACGAAAGATGTAAAGTAGTTGTAATCGCTCTGGTCGAGAAGATAGAGGTCGATTTTATCGTTGGCCGCCACATTGTGGCTTTCGCCCGCGACTGTCGAAACCTGTACGGCCTCCCATGATGTGATCAGCCCGTCTTCCCAGTCCACTATGGTGGCGCTTATGGTAACGTCTTCCTTGTAAAGGCGGATTATGAAGTGCTCCGCTACGCCGGCTTCGAAGGTATAGCCTCCGCTTTCGACCTCGGCATTGTAGGTACGGCCGTTGATCGTTACCCGCACTACGGTTCCGCCCGTGGAGACGGACTGCGGCTGGAATATCGCGACCCGGCTGCCGGTCGCCTGATCGAGGGTCAAGAGTATGTCCTCGCGCGAAGTTCCTTCGACGAATTCCCCGTTGTCGAGGTAGCCCCCCGTAAGGAAATCGGGAAGAGTAATAACCGCCGATGCAAGCTGATCCTCGGTGAATTCGCCGTCCGGTGAGAGCAGGTCGACATAAAGTTTGGAAACCGCCCTGGTCAGGGTGAAGTGTACTCCCGTATTGCGGGCCACCGTCCGGCGGTCGGAAACCAGAAGATCGGCCGTCTGCGTCGAATTTAGCGCCGGAACCATCTCGATCGAAGCCCGCATGTAGGCCGGATCGTAATCTATCGATTCCCAGTAGACGGGCTCTGCGGGAACCCATTTTTCCTCGGAATTATATGTGTATGTTCCGAGCGGTGAGAATTCCATGTTGTCTTCACTCACAAAGACATCCATAACGGTTCCTTCCACGACATTTTTGCTTTTACCCGCATCGACACTGGGCTGTACCGCGTCGTAGTAACTTTCAGGTGCATCCTCCCAGTTTATAATTTCTGCACTCACGGTCGCATCGGTCTCCTGAAGATCTATATGGAAAATATATTGGTACCCCGGAAGCAATTCCAGGTTTTCTGCCATTTTGGCGGTGTAATTGGCCTTTGGGAAATTGAAGTTGAATACCACACCCTCCCCGGCACTACGCGGGAGCACGATACCGTACCTCTCTTCGGCGACTCCTCGCATGGGGAAGGTCAGTTGGGCGTCGCTGCCGCTGTCCTCCGTGAGCTCCTCGTCCAGCAAGGCAAATGTACCGGTAGTTTTCATACCGTCGA
>JAJBVJ010000095.1 GCA_020859875.1 Rikenellaceae bacterium | reverse complement strand
ACTTCAAGGGAGAAGGCACCTACCATTGTAAACAATGCGACGCTCCCCTGTATGAGTCGAAAGACAAATTCAGCTCCGGCTGCGGTTGGCCCAGCTTCGACGACGAGATCCAAGGGGCGGTAAAGCGCACTACGGATGCCGATGGAAGGCGTACGGAAATAACCTGCGCCAAATGCGGCGGCCACCTGGGCCACGTCTTTACCGGCGAGGGACTTACTCCGAAAAATACACGGCATTGCGTAAACTCCGTGTCCCTTAATTTCATCCCCAAAGATGAAATCCTCGAACAGGGTACCGCGGACGAGACCGACGATACGAAGGCGGTTCTCCCCTCCACCCAGATCGCCATTTTCGCGGGCGGATGCTTTTGGGGTGTGGAGCACCTGATGAAGCAGCAGGACGGGGTAATCTCCGTCGAGTCCGGCTACATCGGCGGAACCACAGAAAACCCTTCATACGAGGACGTATGCACCAAGTCGACCGGCCATGCCGAAGCGGTGAAGGTGACTTACGACCCTTCGAGGGTGGACTACGAATCCCTTGCAAAATTATTCTTCGAGATCCACGACCCCACACAGGTAAACCGCCAGGGGCCCGATATAGGTAACCAATACCGCTCGGAGGTCTTTTACACCACTGCGGAGCAGAAGCAAGTGGCCGAAAAACTTATCGGCCAACTACGGGACAAAGGCTTCAACGTCGCCACCAAAGTAACCCAGGGTACGACCTTCTGGCCGGCCGAGGATTACCACCAGGATTATTATGAGCGAAAAGGCACACAGCCCTACTGCCACGCATATACCAAACGGTTCTAAAGTATTACCAAAAACCAAATATGCCGCTGTTCCGAGAACAGCGGCATATTTGGTTTAGTGATCCGGCAAACGGGGAGCTGTCGATTCCGGTCGAAGGTTATTCCGCCGTCCTTTCGATCAGGTTGGAAACGGCATCTTCCAGTATATCCAGCACATATTCGAAGCCGCTCTGACCCTGGTAGTAGGGATCGGGAACATGGTCTATGTCGAACCGTGTGCAGTAATCGGTCATCCGTTCTACTTTTGAAAGCGACTGCATATCGGGGGCCAGACGGCATACCCGCTCGTAATTGGAATCGTCCATCACAATTATATGGTCGAACCGCTCGAAATCGGCTCTTGTAAACTGCCGCGCACGGTGAGTCAGATCATAGCCTCTCTTGGATGCCGCTTCCCTCATACGGGTATCGGGAAGTTCTCCGGAATGGCCGCCGTATGTGCCTGCCGAATCGACGTCGACACACTCCGCGATCCCTTTTTCCCGGGCCATTTTCTCCATTATGCCGTGGGCCGCCGGTGAGCGGCAAATATTTCCGAGGCAAACGAACAGGTATTTTTTCATGTTTACAAAATTAGCGCACTTACAACGTCCCCTATTTGGTGAATTTCTTTACCAACGGGGACAGTACAACGATAAATAACCCAAAAGCCAAAATTATCCCCAATGCAAACCTCAGGTTCGTGCCGTGGGCCACGAAGCCGATCACCGGAGGGCCGAGCAGGAACCCGAGGAACCCGATCGTCGAAACCATGGCAATAGCAACTCCCGGAAGGATTCCCTTCGATCTGCCCGCCAGGCTGTAGCAAATCGGGACAATCGAAGAAACCCCCAGCCCGACGAGCAGGAAGCCTCCCGTAGCCGTCCATAGATTAGGCAGGAGGGTCGCCATAAGCAGTCCGAGAGCTATTATCAGTCCGCTCACCCTAACAACGGCCGAAGAGCCGAACCGTGTGATGAACCGGTCTGCCGTGAACCTTCCCGCGGCCATACTGCACATCGAAGCGATATATCCCAACCTTACGAGCGTTGCCTTCGGGGCTATAACCTCTTCGAAATAGACACTGCTCCAGTCGAACATCGTACCTTCACAAACCATTCCGAGGAAAGAGATGACCCCGAGTAAGATCACCAGCCTGTCCGGTCTGGTAAAAATCCTTCCTCTCGGCTCCGCTTCCCGTTTTGGACGGCGATATCCGTCCCTTGGCATAAGGGACGGGGTCATCAGCAATATTACAATAAACGAAAAACAACAAACGATCGTAAAATGGGATAGCGGGGAGAGTTTCAGCCCTACCATAAGGGTACTGAGCAAACCACCGATAAATCCCGCCAGAGACCAAAGCCCGTGGAACGATGCCATTATACTCCTTCCGTAAAGCCTTTCGACCCCAATCGCCTGAGTGTTGACTGCGATATTGGCAAGATTCGCGGCCATACCGAAAAATACCAACACCGCCGAAAGCTCAGCAATAGACCTTACCACACCTATGAGAACCAGCGCGAGGGGATATAGTACAGCGGCCAATACCAACATCCGGCGGCTGCCGAATTTGCTTACAAGATACCCCGAGATGGCCATAGCCGCCATCTGGCCCACCGGGATAAAAAACAGTACTCCACCCAGTTGGGCCTCGTTCATATCGAGGGCGGTTTTTATGTCTGGTATCCGGCTGGCCCAGCTCGAAAACACCAAACCGATAAGGAAATAAAATGCCCCGGCGGAAATTCTATACCACAGCCGGGCATCCTTATTTCTTCTCCTGTATAAGATAGTCGGTTCCATTGCGGTAAAATAGAGCGCAAATTTAGGAAATTATACCCGGGGAGTCTCCGGGCAATGTTAATTAAACGTTAATTCGGCCCCATTATGTGCCCCCAAGGCAGCTTCAACCATCTTTCCCAGCTTTCCGACAGATTCGTAGGTTATAATTGTATGCAGGCTAACTATCCCGTATGTATAACCGGCCTTCATAATTCTTCCGGTAGTCTGCAAAGGGCCCCGTCATCTGCGGGGCCCCGATGTTTATACGTCCGCTCTTTTTAGACGATCTCTTTTTGCTGGGAAGTATTTACGAAGAGTATATCTCCGACGGATGTAAAACGCGAGAAAAACTTTACAGCGTCACCGCTCAGCATTTCTTCACGGAAACCGATTATGGTCAGGGCGGCCTCCTGGGAATACTGTTCCACCACCTCGCTCATCGACCAGTGTTCGAGCATCGGTACTATCTCGATATTTTTAAGTGTTATGGGAAGCCTTCCCGCCGCAATTCGCTGTTCGAGGACGTTTTTGATCTCCGTCATTTCGCCGCGGGGACTTGCTATATATATCTTTATATGGCTCTTTTTCCAGAACGGGTGGGACATCAGGATATAGCCCAGCAGGATCATAAAATTGGTATTTTCCTCGTCGGTTTCCCTTATCCATACATGAATGCCGTTCGTAGAAATTATATCGGCCGGCGTTACGGAGTAGATACAAACGTCGAAATTGCCGGCCTTTACCATCCGCACGTTCTCCATGATCCGGGCAAGTTCCTCGGGTTTGTATCTGTCGTATTCGAATACGACCATGTTGCTCTCCATACCCGAAATCGAAGGGGACTGGATCGCCTGTGCGATCGCAGATGTATAGGAGGGCGATACCATCGTGTCGATATAGAGAGACCGGTTCTTACCCTTCTGCTGCTCGAGAATACTATTGAGCACACGTTTAGACTCCTGGCAGGTCTGACGGCCGTAATATCCCTCTATGAAATGGATGTAGGTGCCGAAACCGTGCTGATAGCTGAGCCATTTCATAAGTTCGAGGACCTTCTCCCGCTCGAAAGTATGACTGGAAATACAAATCGCGGCAGGCCTCCACTCCTCATGCTCCATACTTGCCTGGTTTTTCTGCATGAATACCTGCAGATGGCGGTTGAGCTGGAACAGGGCCCCCTTGAAAATATTTACGAGCCCCTTTTTATCCTTATTCGTATGCTCGATCAGAAGATATATTAAGAAAATGAATATGTAGGATATG
>JAJBVJ010000158.1 GCA_020859875.1 Rikenellaceae bacterium | reverse complement strand
GTTAAAAACATTATAAAAATAGAGAATTATTTTCAGATTTACTTTACATCTGATCCAAATTTTATCAAAAAGTTACATTTGAAACAAATGGTGAATTTCGAAAAATAATGCGCGGCGGAATAGTTTTCAATTCCTATTTTTGGGAAGTGAAAAGGTTTCCCAAATTGAACCTGCCCCCTTGCTCCCTACGCGTGTCGAAAGATCCCCGAAGCGGAGCCCTGCGCATTTGGGATAAAACCAGGAGCATATGGCTCGTGTTGACCCCGGAGGAGTGGGTACGTCGGCATGTGGTAGAATACCTCACGAACGGTGCCGGAGTGCCGGAAAAATTTATTTCGCATGAGTATTCCGTAACGGTGTCGGGAATGGCCCAGAGAGCGGATATCGTTGTTACGGGAAGAGATGGGAGTCCTCTATTGCTGGTCGAATGCAAGGCACCCGGGATAGGTATCGACAAGAGCGTTTATGCCCAGGCCGTGAGATATAACCATATTGTAGGCGCAAAATTTATTTTGCTCACAAATGGTCTGACGCACTGTGTTCTATGCAACGACAGCAAAGGAAACTACTTGCGCGAAAGCGCTCTTCCCGATCTGGGAACCTATTTCCGGTAAGCTAAATCAGTTCGTAAGAAATACCAATCGAGTGGGGCAGAAACTGTGTGGTACCGTCCCCTTCCGGGTCGGGAAAAACGTCGTCCCTCATATAAACGGTATAGCGGACACCATCCCTTTCCCAGGTTAGATTCCTGAGAAGAAGTCCGTCCTCTGTCGGAATATTGTCGCCGGGCATCCCCACCCGTTTGCAGAAGTCGGTAAAATCATAGCTAACCCGGCCCCCGTCGTCAAAAACCGAGTATGGGAATTCCGCTACCTCGACCAGCTCGTCCCGGTCGAAAATATAGAGGGTTCTTCCGGGCTGGGCATATGCGAAATGGGGAGCTATGTTTTCAATCCCGATACTTGCATCGCGCATGGTGAATTTACCCTCTCCCCGGAGCAGTTCGATCTCCAGGGCGACCTCCTCGCTGCTCATTCCGAAATCGACGCACAGGACATCCCGGATACGGGCCTCCTCATGGATTACGGCCTTTCTTTCGATTCGATGGGTGGCCACCTTTGCCAGGGCTAATATCTCCATCCCGCCGGCATATTCGAAATCTTCGTCGAGGTAGGGATAGAAGGTAGTTACCGTCAGCTCGTCCGAGGCGGCTGTACTCTCGTCGAAGCGGATGCTTTCGTAATTCACCCCGTCGATAATCCAGGCTACCGACGTAGATACCTTACCTTCCGATTTGATAATTACGGAGACGTTCGGGGTCTTCAGGCTGATGTCATCTACCAGCGTATAATATTTCAGAAGGGTAAAATTATCTTCGTTGTCCCATTTGCTTACCCCGAACAGGTCGAAGTCGGTATTATTCCCCCCCGGAATCGGGTTCGGTCGAATCGTCGGAGGAGCATCCGGCAAGGTAAATGGCCGGAATCATCATCAATATCGACAGTATATTTTTCATCATCAGCAAACTCCCCCTTGCAAAAATATAAAAATAACTTTAAAAGACGCCCTCGTCCCGAACAGGTCGGGTAAAATGAAATGTCCCCGCAACTGAGGCGAGGACGTTTCTGCAAAATTAAACGGTTATTGTAAGCTCCAACGCTTTCTTTAAATCTTTTTGGGGTTTAACAGCTGCATCAGATATTCATCCAGCCAACCGGAAGTGGTGCGCCCCCATTCCCTTTTTACACCCACTGTCAGGAATCCCTTGCTTCGGAAAAGGTTGATACTTTGGGTATTGTCGAAAAGGATGTTGCAGTAGAGCTGGTTAAGGTTTAGTATCATAAAGCTGTATCGGATAATAATCTGCAACGCGCTCGATGCGTAACCCTGACATTTGTCTTTTTTATCGTAGATCAATACGCCGACGCCCGCCCGGCGGTTGTACGGGTCGATGTCGAAGAGGTCTATACATCCGACGGGACGTCCCTCGGCTTTTTCTTCTATCATCAGGCGCAGTTGCCGCGTTTCGAATATGTCGTATTTCTGACCGTCGATAAATTGCCGGAGGATATGCCTTGAAAAGGGGGCGACCGTATTACTCACCTTCCAGATGTTGGTGTCGTTCTCCCATTTATAGAGTATGTCCACGTCGTCGGGTTCCAGCGCCCTCAGCCTTACTATGTCCGATTCGAGCAGGTTACTCATCACAATCCGATTATATTATTCCTAATTAGCATGGCGGCGCCCAGGGCACCCGCATTTTCCTCCATCTGTGACAGACGGAACTTTGTATCTTTATATACGAGGTTCAGCGAGTATTTATTGGTGGCGGCCTTCATCGGGAGCATCACGTAATCTCCCGCCCTTGACAGGTTCCCGCCCACAATTACAAGCTCGGGATTGAAAATATTGATCAGGAAAGCAACACTCTTGCCAATCTTTTCACCGGCCTGCTCTATAAGTTCGATACTTAGCGTATCGTCGTTTTTGGCCGATTCGATAATATCGTCTATATGGATCGGTTCTCCACGGGAATGTTTCTCCCTCAGGATAGTATTTACCCCTTTTTCGATCATGGAAACTATCTTTCGTTCGAGGGCGATACCCGATACCTCGGTCTCGAGGCACCCCTTTTTGCCGCAGGCGCAAATGATCTCGTTATCGAAAAAGGGCGTATGGCCGAACTCACCGGCAAAACCGCTTTTGCCGTAGTACAGTTTACCGTCCATTATAACCCCGATGGCAACTCCCCGCCCGAGGTGCAGGTAGATCATATTCTTCTCGTTGTGTATGTTTCCCGAGAAATATTCGGCATAGCACCAGGCCCTCGTATCGTTTTCCAATAATACCCGGATGCCCGTTCGCTGTTCGATGATCTCGCGCAGGGGCTGTTCGGTGGCGGTAAAATATTTGTAGCTTCTGCCCGTGATGGGATTCACCCTGCCGGCGATACAGACACCCATACCGAGAATCTTTCCAGTCTCGATACCGGAGCCCGCAATGAACCGCTCGATGGCCATGCAGATCCGCTCTAACGACTTGCCGTTGTCTGCAAGTTCGAAATCGTACTCGGTTTCGCTTTTTATTATGTGGTTTTTGAGGTCGGTTATCACCATGTGAATACGGTCGCGGCTTATATCGACTCCGACGAAGTAGATTGCCGAATTGGCCAGGCCGAAAATGTTGGGCCGCCGTCCGCCGGGGGTCTCAACCTTTCCATTGTCGGTCACCACATCTTCCCCGACCAGTTCCCCGACGAGTTTGGTAATGGTAGGAATGCTGATATGGAGCTGTTTGGATAGTTCGGCGAGCGTGCTCTCCCCGTTCAAAGCCATGAAAGCGATTATGTTCCTCTTTATAAGGTTGTTCTTGTGGGGGATACCTTTTGCCACATCGTCGTCATGGCGGTTGAAGAACTCTTTAAGCGTAGTCATATCAGTTCCCGTTCCCTGTTTGAGAGGGTTAGCGATAAATCTCAGTTAATAGTGCAAATATAAAAATTTAATTTAATAAAGAACTATTGATTCCCAAATTAATAGTTAATATTAAATAAAAATTTAATATTTTTCTCTGAATATCGTATTATTATTTAGTAAACGTTTCCATCTTTGGCTATTCTATAATGCTATAAATTAAAGCAATAAATTAAGAATCTTCCATCAGTATTTTTCATTTATCAGTTTAATGATGTATTGAGGAATTATTGATATGTTTATTAATAAATAATAAATATTCTACCTTTTAATTAGATATATCTTTTTATTGGAGCCTTCATTAAAAATAAATTTGAATAAAATTTTAAGCCGTAATGGTGTCGTAATCGGTTTTTATCCTTTTTAAAAC
>JAJBVJ010000307.1 GCA_020859875.1 Rikenellaceae bacterium | reverse complement strand
ACGGACCTTCGGAGACAATCGAAGCCGTGGTAGGGGATTCGCGGCCAGGTGAGATTACCTGGGTTGAAGAGACACTTATTGCGCTGGTGTCGTTATTTATCAGGTAAAACAGGCAAAATTATGGAAACGACCAGGCAGCAGAAGGTAGGACGGCAGATTCAGAAGGACATAAGCGAAATTTTCCTCAGGGAGGCAGCCGGAATATTCCCCGGGGCGATGGTGACCGTAACCCTCGTCAGGATGACTCCCGATCTGGGTATCGCCCGGATATATATGAGTGTTTTCCCCTTCGCCAGAAAGGACGAGGTGCTCGGTGCCGCCCGCGGCAATACGGGGCTGATCCGCAAGGCCCTCGGGGCCCGGGTACGCAACCAGCTGAAACTGGTGCCCGAGCTGGAATTTTATATAGACGACTCGCTGGAGTATATCGACAATATAGACAACCTGCTCAAATAACGACCCGGCCACTACCATGCGACTGCCGCTCTTTATAGCCACGCGCTACCTCTTCTCGACGAAATCCCACTCGGTGATTACCCTCATTTCCTGGGTGAGCGCCGTTGCGGTCGGGGTTCCGGTGGCGGCGATGATAATCCTGCTTTCGGTGTTCAACGGGTTCGAGGGGCTGGTAAAGGATATGTACGGCGATTTCGACCCAGACATCGCCGTGGTGCCGGTCGAGGGTAAGGTGTTCAGCCGCGAGGCACTCGATATTCCGTCGATAGCAGCGCTGTCCCAGGTTGCCGCCGTATCGGAAGTGCTCGAGGACAACGCTCTTTTGGAGTACCGCGGAAGGCAGTTCATAGCCACCGTAAGGGGAGTAGATTCGGCTTATGTCGGGGTGGTTCCGATAGAGGGCATGCTCGTCGAAGGGAATTTCGACCTTCGATTCGGCGATATGATGCAGGCGGTAGTGGGCCAGGGGCTCGCCTACAATCTGATGCTCCGTCCGGCGCTGAATGACCCGATCGGTGTGCTCGTACCGCGCAAAGGGGCATCGTTCAGTTCGCTCCTTCCGGTGGACGCCTTCCGGCAGGATCGTATTTTCCCCACCGGTATATTCGCCCTCGATGCGGAAACCGACGGAAAGTATATGATCGTCCCGGTGGAGTTCACCCGTGGGCTGCTGGGCGAACCGGACGGGGTGTCGTCACTGGCCGTAAAGCTGGCTCCCGGGGTCGACCCGGCCCGGGGAAAGGAGGCGGTCGGTAAGATAGCGGGAGAAGGATTCGAGGTGCTTACCCGCTACGAGCAGAAGGCCTCGCTGTACAGGATCATGAATTATGAGAAATGGGGCATATTTTTTATTATCTTCATGGTGGTGGTAATCGCCTCGTTCTCGGTGGTGGGCTCGATGGTGATGCTCGTGATCGATAAGAGGAGCGATGTGCGCACCCTTTTCAACATGGGGGCGGACATCCGGCTGGCCAGGGGAATATTCCTGCGCGAAGGAATGCTCATCGCCGCTATCGGTGCCGCGGGGGGTCTCCTGCAGGGGCTTTCGATATGCTGGCTTCAAAAGACCTTCGGGATAATAAAAATACCGGCGGAGACCTTCCTCGTAAGCCGATACCCCGTCGACGTGCAGTGGGTGGATGTGGCGGTGATCTGCCTGTCGATAGCGGCGGTGAGCTGGCTTCTGGTCAGGGCTACCGTGGCGGTGATGATCCCCAAAACGACGATCAGGGTATGACGTTATTAAAAAAATATATAAAGGCGGCACTTGCCGTTTTCACGGCGGCACTGCTGTGTTGGGCCTGTTCGGGCCCAAAGACCATCCCGGACAGGAAGCTCAGGGAAATATTCAAGGAGGTCTTCATCGCCAACGCCTACATGCAGGTGGAGACCATCAGGGATCCCGCCCGGGACAGCCTCGATATATACCGGCCTATCCTCGGAAAGTACGACTACACGATGAAAGACCTGGAGCATACCCTTGCCAACTTCTCCAAGCGCAAGAGCGTCCGCATATCGCAGGTGGTCGACCAGGCAATCCGGGAGCTCGAAGAGGAGGAGTCGTGGTACCGCTACCGCGCCTCCCTGCTCGACACGATCGATACCCGTGCCCAGTGCTTCTACGCCCGTGACATAGTCCGGGATTCCTCTTTTCGCGCCCGGCGCATCGCCGACACGGCACGTCTGCACCTTACACTTCCCGTAGTGGAGGGGATTTACGATATCTCCTACTACTACCTCCTGGACAGCACCGACACCAACCGGAGCCTCAAGGCCACATTCGAGGTGCGGGACACCGAGGGGAAGACAACCCATACCAACACCAACTATATGTCGGCCCGAAGGCGCACCAAAGTGGATATGAGGGTCGCCGCGAAGGAGGGGGACAGCGTGCTTACCATCCGTCTGGGCAACTACCCGGCCAACCTGACGACCCCGAACCTTACCGTCGACTCCCTCCGTATCGAATACAAGCCCACGGTCGGGGCGGCGCTCGATTCGCTCGACGCGCGGTACCTGCTCTATAAAAACCGGTTTGCCGAATGGGGCCGCTAAGGCGCCTTGCCGCCCATTTCACCCTCACACCCGGCGGACTCGAAAGGAATATTGTGGTTACGGTGGACGGCCGGGGCAGGATCGCCGGCCTCGACCGCTGCTCCGCCCCCGACAGGAATCACGGGGTGGAATTTCACAGCGGAATCCTCATACCCGGTCTGGTGAATGCCCACACCCATCTCGAACTGTCCCATCTTAAAGGTGTTATCCCGCCCGGCGGTGGGTTTTCGGCCTTCGCAGCGGCTATGTCCGCATCGGGACGCACCCCCGCCGGGCGGCAGCAACGGCAGCAGGCGGCATCCTACCGGGACGCCTTGATGTGGGCGGAGGGAGTTTCCGCCGCGGGGGACATTTCCAACACCGATATAACGCTCGAAGTCAAGGAGCACAGCAGGATCGTATACCACACCTTCGTGGAAGTTTTCGGCCTTGGTACCCGCTCCACGCAACGTTTCGCGGATATTCTGCGTCTTACAAAAGAACGCGGACAGGCGGCCTCCCTAACGCCCCACTCGATGTATTCCCTCGGACAGGGGTTACTGGAGGAGACCCTCGCCGGGGACGATGGAATACTCTCCGTCCACTTTATGGAGAGCAGGGGCGAAGCGGAGCTTTTCCAGGGCAGGGGCCAGTTGTGGCGTTGGTACAATGCGGCGGGTTTCCGGGAGGATTTCACCGGAGTTTACCTTTCGCCGGCCGCAAGGCTGATACGCAGTGTACCCGCCGACAGGAAGATATTGCTGGTACACGACACCTTCGTCTCCGGGGACGAGGTGGATGAGATAAACGGCCATTTCGGGGGAAACGCGACCTGGGTGGTTTGCCCGCGCTCCAACCGGTATATTGAGAATGCGGCTCCGCCCGTAGGGCTTCTGAGGGAAAAAGGGTGCAGGATTGCGGTGGGTACCGATTCGATGGCCTCGAATGGGAGCCTGTCTGTAATCGAGGAGCTAAAGGCCCTGGACGCTCCGCTCGAGGAGGCCCTTCGCTGGGCAACGATCGAAGGGGCCCGTGCGCTGGGTATGGAGGGGCGGTTGGGCTCGCTCGAACATGGGAAGACCCCGGGGGTGGTGCTGGTGGAAAAAGCGGACATGGATAATATGCGTCTTACCGCGCAGTCCTCCACCCGGCGGCTGGTATGAACGAAAAAACTAAATGATTTAAAATATGAAAAAGTTTTTATACGGGGCTTTGGCCCTGTTCCTGGCGGCCGGAACATATGGCTGCAGCGACGACGATCCCGACTTCGAAATTTACGGCTACAAAGCCTACGGGTTACAACTTGCCGACGACGAGTTCAAACCCGTGGTGGTATTCACCTCTGCCAACGGA
>JAJBVJ010000099.1 GCA_020859875.1 Rikenellaceae bacterium | reverse complement strand
CCACAGATATAAACGAGCAGCTCGCATCCATTCGAATCTGCGGTCTCGATTTCGCCTATCCCGGCTCCCCTGTGAAAGTGCTTAATAATATAAATATAACCCTTCCGCCCAAAGGCCTCGTACTGGTTAAAGGAATCTCGGGTTCCGGTAAATCCACCCTGCTGAAAATTTGTGCGGGCAGCCTTCCCGTAAGCGAGGGTACCGTCTCGGTGAACGGACACGACAATGTATGCTCACGGCAATGGCTCGATGTCAATACATCGTACATGAATCAATTTCCCTTCATCTTCGACGGTACGCTCGGTTACAATGTCTTCCTGGACGAAAATGCCGATGGTAATGCTCCGTATCCCGAATTTCTGGATTCGATACTCGAAAAAAAGGCCGAAGGCTGGAAGACACCGCTGAGCCATAACGGTAAGCAGCTCTCGGGCGGGGAAAGACAGCTGGTTACACTTGCCAGAATGTTGCTGCATCCCCGGCCGGTTGCCATCCTCGACGAGCCGACGGCGAGTCTGGATTCCGTCACCGCGGGGATCATCGCCCGGCAAATCGTGGAAATTGCCCGCGGAAAACTGGTAATCGTCGCTTCGCATGAGGAGATCTTCGAGAGGGTTGCCGACCGGGTTGTTACGTTAAATTGGGGTGACCAGCAGAACGATGAATAAATTTATACTGGATAATATCCTGCGACCATTTGCGGGAAGATGGATCAAGGGCCTCTTCCTGCTACTGCTATGGACGGCTGCCTTTATAGCACTTCCCGCCGTTTCCGGATGGTTCCTGGCCATGTGCAGCGTAGTTTTCGTAACGGCAAATATAATGTTCGCCTATATAATCCCCGCCACCCTTATCCGGGCAATAGCCCTGGTACGTACCGCAGCGAGGTATTTCGAAAGGGTAGAGAATCACAAAACAACCCTCGAGGCCCAGAGAAGCCTTCAGCTTCGAATATTCGAATCGGTGGCCCGGTTACCGTATTTTAAAAAACAGCAGAGCGACAATCCCGCCCTATTGGAGAATAGTACCCACGGGGTCGATCAGATATTAAACCATGTCCTTTTATGGATACTGCCCCTGGCCGCACTCGTTGTCGCACTGGTACTTTATTTTATCTTCCTGAATCTATTTTCGCAAAGGATAGCCATCGAACTTCTGATCTCTTCCGCTTTACTTCTCTTTCTGATCCCCACCTTTTTTTACCGTAGAAGCAGGGAAATATACCGCAAACTCAGCCTCTACCGCGAGGAAGACAACCGGGAACTTGTCCAAAGTTTTCGTGGACGGATCGAAATATCCAAATACGGTCTGCAGCAAAAAGTGATCGACCGGTACGGGCAAAGGCTATCCGGGATCGAACGGCTGGAAAGCCGGCTGCAATCCAACTCCTTCACCTTACAGCTAATCATGGGGCTCGGATTCAGCTATACGGCCGCTTTTATATTTTGGAGTTGTTCGGGCG
Organism: Rikenellaceae bacterium; assembly: GCA_020859875.1. Classification (GTDB taxonomy): domain Bacteria; phylum Bacteroidota; class Bacteroidia; order Bacteroidales; family Rikenellaceae; genus WRDF01. The sequence goes on along the minus strand of JAJBVJ010000099.1, from coordinate 2,390 downwards.
GTGGAATCGATTCACCTACGGCAATCGGGATATTCTTCGGCATTATGGCCCAGGCGGAACTTGCGGAAATCCTGTTTTCGGGAAAATCTGAGAGATGTTCGGTGGAGCATCAAATCGGCGAGTTGGACGCACTAATACGTCAGGGTGACCGGCCGGCCGATCGAGTTGCCGTCGGTTCACGGCTGGAGTCTTTGCAATGTAAAAATATCATAGCTCGAATCCCGGAAACCGCGGTACGGACACCGGAATTATCCCTGGATATAAGAAAAGGAGAACTTATCGCCCTGTTCGGGGGGACGGGCATAGGAAAAACGACCCTGCTGAATTGTCTCTTCCATCCCGAATACTTCCTATGCGGCTCCATATCATGGAACGGGGTGCATCTGCCCCATTTGCCGGTACCCGAAAGTATCTACGTGACACAGAAGGCTTGTCTTTTGACCGGAACCCTGCGTGAAAATTTCGAGGGTTACCCCGACGAGTCGATCGTGGAGGTGCTGCAAACCGTCGATCTCGGGGCGTGGTTCGCGTCGCTGCCCGAGGGCCTGGGAACATGGCTGGGCGAAAACGGCGAGGCACTAAGCGGAGGACAGAGGAAAAAACTCCTGCTTGGCCAGGCACTGCTGAAAGAGCCGCAGCTTCTTGTAGTCGACGAACCTACGGCCGGTATCGGCGCGGATAATGCCATAGCCATATTCCGGAATATAAAAGCCAGGTATCCCGATATGGCTATCCTGATGGCGACCCATCTCAGGGATTTCGAATCCATTGCAGACAAAACGGTAAATATTTAAAACGGCGATCGTAAGCAGCCACTGCATAATTATATTCCATCTCACCGAACATTTCAGGCAGGTTTCTGAAATATCCGGGCTAATTTATATATCTTTGCAGTTGCATTCCCCGGCCGGGGCGGCGAAATATTTTGTGGAAAGATTTGGTTGATTGCTACCACGTAAAAAAATTGCTAAAACAGCATTCTTTTTTATTAGTTTCCCTCGACCGTATTTCCCACTATTATTACCGCCGGAACTGTTCCCGTGGGATGTTTAAATATTTGAAAACGAAGTAACGAAGATAAGATGGGATTTTTATTTACATCGGAATCGGTGTCCGAGGGGCACCCCGATAAAGTAGCCGACCAGATTTCCGACGCCATACTCGACGAGTTCCTGCGCCGTGACCCCGAATCGAAAGTGGCATGCGAAACGCTCTGTACCACCGGGCTTGTGGTCGTAGCCGGCGAAGTACGCTCCGAGGCTTATGTGGACGTACAGGCCACGGCCAGGGGGGTAATCAACCGCATAGGCTACACGAAAAGCGAATACCGGTTCGACGGCGACTCGTGCGGAGTGCTTTCGGCCATCCACGAACAATCCCCGGACATCAACCAGGGGGTGGTCCGCGAAGACGCCGCAGAACAGGGAGCGGGAGATCAGGGCATTATGTTCGGGTATGCCTGCAACGAGACAAAGGAGTATATGCCCGCGACGCTAATCCTTTCGCATGTAATCCTAAAGGAGTTGGCGGTGATCCGGCGCGAGGGTAGAGTGATGACATACCTGCGTCCCGACTCGAAAAGTCAGGTGACCGTAGAGTATTCCGACGAGGGTAAACCCCTCAGGGTACATACGATCGTAGTATCTACTCAGCACGACGAGTTCATCCTCCCCCTCGGCGGGCGCGACGAGAAAGAAGCGGAACTGGAGATGGGCCGGCAGATCCGGCAGGACGTGCTCACGATCCTCATCCCGCGAGTGAAAGCCCGCCTCGAAAAAGTCCAGGATAAGCTGGCGGAACTCATTGGCGACGATTTCATTCTCCATGTCAACCCCACCGGGAAGTTCGTTATCGGAGGGCCGCACGGAGATACCGGACTTACCGGCCGTAAAATCATTGTCGATACGTACGGCGGTCGCGGTGCGCACGGCGGCGGGGCATTCTCGGGCAAGGACTCATCGAAAGTAGACCGCTCGGCGGCCTACGCGTCGAGGCACATAGCCAAGAATCTCGTGGCGGCAGGCGTAGCAGACCAGGTTTTGGTACAGCTCTCCTACGCCATCGGCGTCGCCCGGCCGCTCAGCATATACGTCGACACCTACGGTACCGGTAAGGTCGGACTTTCCGACGGCGAGATAGCCGGCCGCATAGATAAAATGTTCGATCTGCGACCTGCGGCAATAGTAAAGAGGTTCGGCCTTAAAAACCCTATCTTCGAGGCCACCGCCTCCTATGGCCATTTCGGCAACCGTCCTTTCGTCCAGCCTGTCAAAATATGGGAAAACGGGAGGGAAACCGAGAAGGATATAGAGTTCTTCGGATGGGAGAAGCTGGACGAAGTTGAAAACATAAAAAGGGAATTCGGGCTTTAATGGCCCGAAAATAAAAAC